>CAZIDO010000028.1:0-11871 GCA_964538005.1 uncultured Muribaculaceae bacterium | reverse complement strand
GGTAGAGCAAACGGCTGTTAACCGTTGGGTCGTAGGTTCGAGTCCTACATTGAGCGCCATATTTTTTTTATATGAAATTATTAAGGAGGGATTCTTATGATAGATACAAAATTTACAAGTGATATGGTTGACGATTATGCGGACAAGTTATTAATCGGATTAACCAAAGAAGAAAACAAACAAGTACTAGACGAGTTTGAAATTATTGATGCTAATATAGCTAAAATATTAGAAATTCCAAATATTGAAAAAGTACAACCAATGACACATTGTTTAGATGATTTTACTTATGAACTTAGAGAAGATGTTGCAGTAGATTCAATACCAATAACTGACCTATTAGCAAACTGTGATGAATCAGATGACGGTGAAGTTGAAGTACCAAAGGTGGTGGGCTAAAATGAGTTATATGGATAAAAGTATATTAGAAATTCATGTTGCCTTAAAAAAAGGTGATGTTACTAGTGCTGATTTAATTAAAGAATCACTAGAAAAAACACACGCGTTACAACAAGAATGTAATGCTTTTGTTAGTGTAATAGAAGATGCTAAACCAGTAGAAATAACTGACGATTTACTTTCAGGAATTCCTTATGGGGTAAAAGACAATTACAGTACCAAAAATGTTTTAAGTACAGGATCAAGCAATACTTTAAAAGATTATGTCCCATTTTTTACGGCAACAGCTATTGAAAATTTAGAAATTCATGGGGCAGTTATGACTAATAAAACTGTTTTAGACGAATTTGGAATGGGTGGGACAGGAACAACTGGTCATACTGGTAATGTTTTAAATCCGTGGGACCATACTAAAATGTGTGCTGGATCATCAGCCGGAAGTTCCGCTGCTGTAGCCGCAGGAGTTTATCCATATGCTACAGGAAGCGATACAGGGGATTCAATTAGAAAACCTGCAGCTTACTGTGGTATCGTTGGATATAAGCCAACATATGGAATGATTTCTAGATATGGATTATTTCCGTTCGCAAGTAGTTTAGACCATTGTGGCGCACTCACTAGAAGCGTTAAAGATGCCGCTATCGTTACTGATGCGATGAAAGGTATCGATAAAAATGATATGACCACCTGGGATTCAAAAGATATCAATTTATATAATAGTATTACTGGTGAAGTAAAAGGTAAAAAACTATGTTATATCAAAGAAATATGTGATATAAATAACTATCCAGATGCTAATGAAGAATTAAAACAACAATTAGATAACTTTATGAAAAAAATAGAAATTTGTAAAGAACTTGGTATGGAAGTAGAAGAAGTAAGTGTCGATGAAAGAATTTTAAAAGCGGTTCCTTCAACTTATATAGTTATTTCATGTGCAGAAGCCACTTCAAATATGTCTAACTTAACCGGAATCATTTTTGGACCGAGAGGTGAAGGCGAAGGATATATTGAAATGATTAAAGACTACCGTACTAAAGGATTTTCACCATTAATTAAAAGAAGATTCGTTATAGGTTCTTACGTTTTACAAGCTCAAAATAAAGATAGATATTTCCACAATGCACAGAGAGTAAGAAGATTAGTAGTAGATGAATGGAATAAACTATTCGCTAGTTATGATGTGGTTATATTACCAGTAGGTAGTGGGCCAGCTAAGTCAATTGAAGGATCAACTAATAGTTTAAGTAGTAATGAACAAGTATTAGAAGATCATTTACAAATAGGTAATTTTGGAGGATTCCCTTCAATTACAATTCCTGATGGCTTTATAAATAATTTGCCAGTAGCGTTAAATATAACTGGTAAATGTTATGACGATATAAACGTTTTAAATATTGCCTATGCCTTAGAAAGCAAAATGGATTATAAAAATCAAATAGCTAAGGAGGTAAAATAATGGAATATAAAGTATTAATCGGTTTGGAAATGCACTGTGAAATCAGTGAGACCAATTCAAAAGTATTTTCAGCAGCGAAGAACACATATAGTGAAACACCAAATACAAATATAAGACCAGTTGATATGGCCTTCCCTGGAACCTTACCAGTCGTTAATAAAGAAGCTGTAAAAAAATCTTTAATGGCAAGTATGATTTTAAATTGTAAACAACCAGAATATATGTATTTTGAAAGAAAAAACTATTACTATCCAGACTTACCTAAAGGCTTTCAAATTACTCAAGAGACTAAACCAGCACCAGTTGGTATTTATGGAACCTTAATTTATGAATGTAATGGTGAAGAAAAAATTGCCAAAATTAATAATATTCATTTAGAAGAAGATACAGCATCTTTAGATCATTATGCCAGTACTTCAAGAATTGATTATAATCGAGCAGGAGTTCCTTTATTAGAATTAGTAACTGATCCAACATTTCATTCAGCTGATGAAGCCGTTTCTTTCTTAGAAACAATGAGATCTATTTATCAATACGCAGGAATTAGTGAAGCTGATAGTAAAAAGGGTCAAATTAGATGCGATGTTAACGTTTCAATTATGGACGCTTATAAAGATGAAAATGATCCAAATAATTGGGGAACTAAAATTGAAGTTAAAAATGTTAATTCCTTTGGTGGGGTAAGAGACGCCATTAACTATGAAATTAAAAGACAAACAGAATTAAAAGAAGATAAAAAATATGATGAAATGGAACAACAAACTAGACGTTGGGACGAAGAATCAGGCACAACTATATATATGCGTAGTAAAGTAGATGCAATCGACTACAAATATTTTGTTGAGCCAAACATTCCAAAATTTAAAATTGCTCAAGAATGGCTTGAACAAATTAGAAAAGAAATTCCAAAACTTGCTAATGAAAGAAAAGAAACTTATATTAGTGAATACGGTTTAACTAACTATGATGCAACTATCCTAGTTAAAGAAAAGCCAGTCGCTGAATTTTTTGAAGAAGTAATTAACTTAGGAGCCGATCCCAAAAGTGCTTCAAACTGGATTACAACTAATTTATTAGGTCATTTAAATAAAGAAGAAAAAACAATTACAGATATTGATATGACACCAACAATGCTTGTTGAATTAATAAAACTAGTTGATGATAAAGAAATTTCATCAAAACAAGCTAAAGAAGTATTCATAGACTCTTTAACAACCGGAAAAGCACCAAAAGATATAGTAAAAGAAAAAGGTATGATGCAAATGTCTGATACAACAGAAATTACTAAAATAGCTAATGAAGTATTAGATGAAAATCCAGATGTAATTGAACAATATAAAAAGGGAAGAACAAACGTAATAGACTTCTTAACTGGTCAAATAATGAAAAAAACTCGTGGTACAGCTAATCCTACAATGGCAAGAAGTACTATGTCTTTAGAAATCGAAAAGAGGTAATTTAATGAAAGCAAATATATATCGTACAGTTTACTGCGGTGAACTAAGAGAAAATAATATTGATGAAACTGTTAAAGTAGCGGGATTTGTTGAAAACATTCGCGATCATGGCGGAGTTATTTTTGTCGATGTTAGAGATGAAACTGGAGTCATCCAAATTGTTAGTAATGATGATAGTATATTTGATGGTCTAACTAGAGAATCAACTGTAACATTAGAGGGAATCGTTAGACGTCGTGATGAAGAAAACTATAATCCTAAATTAGAAACAGGAACAATTGAAGTTTTAACTAAGAAATTTGAAGTATTAGGTCACGCTAATAATGAATTGCCTTTTGAAATAATTTCCTCGACAAATGTCAATGAAGAAGTAAGACTTAAATATCGTTATTTAGATTTAAGAAATAGCAAAGTTCATGAAAACATTAAATTTAGAAGTGAAGTTATTAAATTTTTAAGAACTAAAATGGATGGTTTAGGGTTTACAGAAATTCAAACACCAATTTTAACAGCTTCTTCACCAGAAGGGGCAAGAGACTATATTGTTCCTTCGAGAAAATATAAAGGTAAATTTTACGCTTTACCACAAGCACCACAACTATTTAAACAATTATTAATGGTTGGGGGCTTTGACAGATATTATCAAATCGCGCCTTGTTTTAGAGACGAGGACGCCAGAGCTGATAGATCACCAGGTGAGTTTTATCAATTGGATTTTGAAATGGCTTTTGCAACAGCAGAGGACGTTTATGAAGTGGCTGAAGATGTAATGTACGATACATTTACAAAATTTTCAGACAAAGAAATATCTCCTAAACCATTTAGAAGAATTACTTATAAAGAATCAATGCTTAAATATGGTAATGATAAACCGGACTTAAGGAATCCACTTGAGATAATAGATTTAACAGAAGAATTTAAAAGCACCACTTTTGGGCCATTTAAAGGTGCCATAGTGCGAGGTATTAAAGTAGACGATATTGCTGATAAATCAAATTCATGGTTTAATGAAATCGTTGATTATGCTAAAAAAATAGGGATGCCTGGTATTGGTTATATTAAAGTAAATGAAGATATGACTTTCAATGGACCTATTGATAAATTTTTAACAGAAGAAGAGAAACAAGCTTTAATTAGTAAAGCTGAATTAAAAGAAAATAGTGTTCTATTCTTTATTGGCGATAAAAAAGAAATCAATGCTGCAAACCAAGCTGGTCAAATTCGTACATACTTAGGTAATAAGTTAGAATTGATCGATAATAATAAATTTGAATTTTGCTTTATTGTTGACTTTCCAATGTATGAGTATAGTGATGAAGAAAGTAAATACATCTTTACTCACAATCCATTTTCAATGCCACAAGGTGGTATGGATGCACTATTAAATCAAAAAACAGATGAGATAGTAGCATACCAATATGACATTGTTTGTAACGGTATAGAGTTATCTTCTGGTGCTGTTCGTAATCATGATGTTAAAATCATGGAAAAAGCTTTTGAAATAGCTGGTTATACTAAAGAAGAGTTAGAAGAAAAATTTAAATCATTATATACTGCTTTCCATTATGGAGTACCACCACATGCGGGTATTGCTCCAGGGGTTGACAGAATGATTATGTTACTTCGTGATGAGCCAAATATTAGAGAAATCATTCCATTCCCAATGAGTAGTGGAGCGCAAGATTTAATGATGGGGTCACCAAACGAAGTAAGTGAAAAACAATTAAGAGAAGTTCATATTAAGCTTAGATAATCTAAGCTTTTTTGTATAGTTTTTTCTTTAAAGATAATATTATAGTTAGGGAGGGAAAACAATGAATGAAAACAACAAAATTTCATCACCATATACCAACTTTGTAAATGATAAAAAGCCAAATAATCAACTACAAAAAATGGGTGAGGTAATTGCCAAAGAAGCTGGGCAAAATCCTAATGATGTTATTAATAATCCAAAGTCTAATTAAGACTTTTTTAATTTATAAAAATGTAGTATAATACAAGTGATTTGAGGTGAGAGTATGAATGAAAACACGAAAAACAATATAATCTTTATAATATTGGCTTTAATAATTGGTTTAGTTGCCGGATCAATCGTATGGTTATTCATGAGTATAATGAATTTAGGAATAGACTTTTTATGGACATATTTACCCGAAAAGTTTGAAATTCCATTTTATACTTTAATAGTTTGTACAATTGGTGGATTACTAATTGGCATATGGCATAAGAAAACAGGTAATTATCCAGAAGATATGGACGAAATAATGGATAAAGTAAGAAAAACTAAACGATATAATTATGACAAATTATTTATTATTTTTATATCAGCCTTATTGCCAATTATTTTAGGAGCAAGTATTGGACCAGAGGCAGGACTGGTTGGCATAATCGCAGGGGTTTGTACATGGGTTGGCGATAAATTTAAAATTTTAAATAAAACAAAAGAAGATTTATCCTCTATGGGATTATCGGCTACTTTAGGGGCAATATTTGGTGCTCCATTATTTGGTATTGCAACAACCGCTCTTAATGATGATCAAAAGATACCCAAAAGTTTTAAATTGACAGGCTATTTCTTAGCAATTTTAGGTGCATTATTAGCCGTAAAACTACTAGGTAATATATATAGTGGGGGAACAGGACTTCCTAACTTTTATGATGCTAAATTAGGGACAAATGAATATATAGGATTAGGTTTTTTAATTTTAATAGGCGTAATAGCAGGTTATATTTTTACATATAGTGATATAGCAACAAAAAAATTATCAGCGCTCATTAAAAGTCCTATTGCAAAAGGATTGCTTGCTGGATTAACTTTAGGAATTTGTGGAACGTTTTTACCTTATACAATGTTTTCAGGTGAAGAACAAACACATTTGTTAAAAGATAACTATTTAGAAGTAGGGGCAATTATATTAATTTTAACTGGAATTATTAAACTTATTTTAACCAATATATGTATTAATAGTGGTTTAAAAGGTGGACATTTTTTCCCAGCAATTTTTGCAGGAGTAAGTTTGGGATATGGGGCCTCAATTTTAACCGGTTTAGATTCAATATTTTGCGTAATAATTGTAACAACTTCATTAGTAAGTTTTATTATGCGAAAACCGTTAGCAACAATTCTACTATTATTTATGTTTTTCCCACCAATATGTTTTATTTCTATGATAATAGCAGCAACTTTACCATCATTATTTCCAGTTCCCAAAAGACAGGTAAAATAACGACAAAATATCACTTGACATGTGTTTATAATTAAGGTAAAATTATAAACGTAAGTCAAATTGGAGTAGTACTCAAGCGGCTGAAGAGGCGCCCCTGCTAAGGGTGTAGGTCGGGCAACTGGCGCGAGGGTTCAAATCCCTCCTACTCCGCCATTTTGATTTTAAAACCTTTGAAGTGATTTGGAGGTTTTTATTTTGCTATTTATCGAAATTTGTGTTAGAATAAAAATTCACAGAAAGGGGTGGAGGAATGAATGCTTTGAATTTTTTAAATAATAATTTTGAACTTGATGATGTTCAGAAACTTATTGAAGATTTCTTCATATATGTTAAAGCTGGAAAATTTGAGTTTTTGGGTATAACGGAAACACCTCCAACTAATTCAAGTGGTTTAAAGACATGGAAGGCAGATCAAACTTTGGCGATAAATACTAAACTACATCAGACAGAGGAATATATTGAATATCTTCAAACTGGACTTCCTTCTAATGCTAAGAAATGGAGCGCAGCTTGGCAGGCTAATATGACTAGGGGCTATATGCCGGCATATCATTACATGCTTACATCAATGATTGGTATTAGCTTTCATAAACCAAAAGAAGAATATGAATTACTTAAGGAAATTGCTGAAAGCCCTTATTTAAGTAGGTATATAGATTCTGTTGATCTAGATAATATAGAAGTGACTTGGAAAAGAGCAAATTCTGATTTCTCAAATGCCCTTAAAGCAAGTGAACCAGAAAAGACTGAAGGTAAGAGCAAAACGTTTGGATTTTTTAGAATTGGTTTTAAGAAAACCATATAATAAAAATACTAAATGTTAATTAGGAAAATAAAAGAATATGCTGCAAGGATACAATAATAACTTTAGCAGAAATACGCGAATATATTAAATGTAACAAAAGTGGAGAAGCAACCGTTCAAAGATCAGTTGAACGAAAAACAACAAATGAAGAAACAGTAACATCAGTCACAGAACAATCAACCGAGCAACCAACGCTTTATTAAAAAAGTAAAACCTTTATTAGAAATATATTTAGAAGAGATGATTAGTTAATCTAGGCTTTTTAATTAACTCATTTGTAAACTAATGAATATATAGTTATAAGGTGGTACTATGAAATTTATTAAAGAACAAATGAAAGCAATAAAAGAAAAAGACCCAGCTTTTAATGGAGGATTTGATGTCTTCTTATATCCGGGTTTTAAAGCTCAATTAAAATTTAAATTAGCAAGTTACTTCTATAAACATAATTATAAGTTATTAGCAAGATACATTTCAGAAAAAGCCAAAAGAAAAACTGGTATTGAAATTCACCCAGGCGCAACTATTGGTAAAAAACTATTTATCGACCATGGTATGGGCGTAGTAATTGGCGAAACCGCAATTATCGGAAATAATGTAACCATTTATCATGGCGTTACTTTAGGTGGAACAGGTAAAGAAAGTGGTAAAAGACATCCAACGATAGAAGACAATGTTATGATTGGGGCGGGAGCTAAAATACTAGGCAATATAACAATCGGTAAAAACGCTAAAATAGGGGCTAATGCGGTTGTTTTAGAAGATGTTCCAGCCAATGCTACTGTAGTAGGAGTTCCAGCTAAAATAGTAAAAAAATAGGTACATACAGTTCCTATTTTTTAATCCAAGAATATATAGTTATAGAAAGGATGGTATTATGGAATTTAGAGGGATAGATATTTCAAAACACCAAGGAAGTGTAGATTTTAACCAAGTTAAAAATAGTGGTGTTCAATTTATTATTGCCAGAATAGGGTATGGAATGTATGAAAATCAAAAAGATGTTCAATTTGAAAATTTTTATAATGGAGCAATAA
This sequence comes from uncultured Muribaculaceae bacterium, assembly GCA_964538005.1. GTDB lineage: Bacteria > Bacillota_I > Bacilli_A > RF39 > UBA660 > Coprosoma. The sequence continues at coordinate 3,487 of CAZIDO010000028.1, read as the reverse complement.
GTAACGACATTCCAGTAGGTGTATATTTATATTCATACGCTTTAAATGAAACAGAAGCTGAACGAGAAGCCGAAGTTGCTTTAGATTGGCTTAATAATCGTAAATTAAATTTACCTGTTTATTATGACATCGAAGATAAGAGCCAAACCAATCTGGGAAAAACAACTTTAACAAATATGTGTAAAGCATTTTGTAATAAAATAGAATCAGCAGGTTATTGGTCTGGAGTATACGCTAATAAATATTGGTTAACGACTTTTTTAGATAGTGCAGAATTAGAAAAAAGATATACGATATGGGTAGCTCAATATAATAAACAAAATACTTATAAAGGTAAATATGATATGTGGCAATATTCTTCATCTGGTAAAGTAAACGGAATAAATGGTAATGTCGATATGAATATTTTATATCGTGATATTTTTAGTGAGATTGAAGGAACTAATCCACCACCAACACCAGAACCTACTTTACCAAATTTAAGTAATTATCATGGCGATTCAATCGTCGATGCTTTAAAAAGTATCAATTATGATAGTTCGTTTAACTCAAGAAAAAAATTATATAGTTTAGCTGGGTTTACTGATACTTATAATGGAACAGCCAATCAAAATATTAATTTATTAAAAAAACTACAAGGTAATTATGAAAATAGATATTATCAAAAACCAAATTACAATGGTTTATCATTTGTTGATGGTTTGAAGAAAATAAATGTCGATAGCACATTTAACAATCGTAAAAAAATAGCTACTAAAAATGGAGTTGGTAATTATACTGGATCAATATGGCAAAATGTTAAATTACTTGGATTACTTAAAAAGGGACAACTTAAAAAGTTTAGTCCTTTTTTAACAAAAAAATGTTATACAAATTATAGTATAGGGAGGTAGTTTGATGTGGTTATTATTTTGCCTACTTTCAACCCTTGTAGCAGGGTTAGTGGCAATTCCAGCAAAAAAAGTTGCTGAAAAAAATAAAAATATGATGCAAATAAGTATTGTGGGAACACTTTATTATCATATGATTTTCTTAATAATGGTTTTACTAGTAAATCCACAAATATTTTTAACATTTAATTTCAATGCATTTATCGATATATTGCCATTAGCAGTTTTGCAAATATTAGGAGCGATATGTTATTATGTTTCTTTAAAATATACTTTAGTATCAACTTCAACATTAATTACTAAATGCAAAGTTTTAGTACCACTTATTTTGGGAGTAGTAATATTAGGGGAAAGCTTAAGTATTATTCAAATTGTTTTAGCGACACTATTAATTGTTTTCACTTTAATAATTAGTAAAAATAAAAGTGGGGTAACAGATGAAAAAAGTAATTTAAAAGGCATTATTTTAGCATATTCGTTTGTTATATTATCAGGTGTTGCTAGTTTTTTAAATAAACTTTATATAAATAAATATGAAGACCCGATGATATTAATTTTCTATGTAGCTGTAATTACTATTTGTATAGTAACTATTTACTTTATATTTGCTAAAGACAAAGCTTGTTTAAATCCCAAAAACATTAATAGCAAAGTTTGTTTTTTCACCTTTGTCATTTTAGATGTTTTATCTAGTTTATTTAACCGTTTTAGTTTAGTAAATGGACCAGTATCAATTATATCAGTAATTGAATCAAGCTCAATTGTTATAACTATCTTAGCGTCTTATTTTATTTTAAAAGAAAAACTTTCATTAAAGAAAGTTATCATGGTTATTTTAATAATTATTTGTGTTATTGCTTTAGCTTGTTTTAGTTAATTACTTCAACGCCAAGCATCCCAACTAAACTATAACATTGAAAGCTATTAACCTTAATTCCTTTTAAAGAATATAAATCAAAAATAGCAGTATTAATTTGGCAAGTAGATAAATCAGCTTTCATTAAGGATGTTCTAGAGAACTCAGTACGGTTAAAATTAACATTATCTAATTCTATATTTTTAATAGTAGTCTCATTAAATACAGATTCTGACCAATCACTATTATTAATAATTAGATTATTTATTTTAGCATTAGATAAGTTAACATACTCACAGTTACAATCATAAAATTTTACATTTTTTAATGAGGACTCAATAAAAGTCGTTCCAATCATTTTGCAGTTTTTAAAAATAACACGACTAATTAGTCTTTTATCAAAACATTGATTAGATAAATCACAGCCGTCAAAAATGACATCAATTAAATCAACATTTGTTAAAATAAAATTATTAAAATCTATTTTTTCAAAAATCGAACTATCGATAGTCAAATCTTTGATGTCAAGATAATCATCAATGTTTTTTATATATAGTCCATTATAAAAATCATTTTCTTGATAACTAGTTAAAATATCTTTGGTTCCTGGGGTATTAATTTTAGGTTCAATTATTTTCATGTTGACACCACCTTAGTATTCATTATACCGTTATTTAGTTTAAAATAAAATGGTTTATGGTATAATAAATTAGGTGATAGCATGATAGATGAAATTAAAAAAATGAAAAAAGTTTTATTACATTTTCATTTAGATGGTTCAATTCCTTTAAAAACGGCAATGGAACTAGCAGAAATAAACAATATAGAAGAGACTCAAGCAAAGATGGTAGCAAGAAATCAATGCGAAGATTTAAATGATTATTTAACCAAATTTGATTTACCAATAAGTTTAATGCAAACAAAAGAAAACTTAATAAGAATTGCCAAAGAAACAGCAAGTAACTTATTAAACCAAAATATTATATATGCTGAAATTAGATTCGCGCCAAATTTTCATACTAAAGGAGGTTTAACTTTAGAAGAAGTTGTCGAAGCTGTAATAAGTGGAATTAAAGAAACTCCAGACATTAAAATAAATTTATTGCTTTGTTTAATGCGCGGTAATACTGAAGAAGAAAATATTAAAACAATTGAACTCGCACGTAAATATTTAAATAAAGGGGTTTGCGGTGTTGATTTAGCTGGACCAGAAGCTCTTTATAGTAATGATAAATTTACTAAATTATTTAAAATGGTAAAAGAAAAGCATATTCCATTTACAATTCATGCTGGTGAAGCTGATAGACCAAACAGTGTCAAAACAGCCATTGAAATGGGGGCTACAAGAATTGGTCATGGAATAAAAGCTATTGAAGATGAACAAGTAATAGAATTAATAAAAGAAAAAGATATCTTATTAGAAGTATGTCCAACTAGCAATGTTCAAACAAATGCGGTAGCAGCTTATGAAGATCATCCAATTTATGAATTATATAATTTAGGGATTAAAATTTGCATTAATACAGATAATGACACGGTATCTAATGTTAATTTAAATGATGAATATATTAAGTTAAATCATATATTTGGTTTTACAACTGAAGACTTTAAAATCATGAATTTAAACGCGATTGAGAAAGCTTTTATTAGTGAAGAAGAAAAGAAAGAACTAAAAAGAAAAATCCAAAATTGATTATAATACCTTTAAAGTACACACTAAATAAAAAAACATGAAAATGTG
>CAZIDO010000027.1:8393-12446 GCA_964538005.1 uncultured Muribaculaceae bacterium | reverse complement strand
CTATAATCTGTATTACCATAGATTGGTAACTTTACACAAAGTTTTTTACACTCTCCAAACATGATATTAAAATGTTTGTTTTTTTATGACATTTGTTCTAATTGGTAAGTTGTGGTTAATATATTGTTGATTCCAATATATTTTAAAACATAATTGTTGTTTTCTTTACAATTATTATACCCATCGTTTTTCCATTACTGTCTTCTTTTATATGTCTGTCTACATACCCCATATACTTTAAAGCTTGTCCAACATAGTCAGCTTTAAATTCTGTTACTTTGAGTTCGATTACGACAAAACAATTGAACTTGTAATTAAATAAGAATATATCTATTCTATGACAATCATTTCATATTTTACCTTTTACTTCATTCCCTATATAAGCATAGCCGATTCCTAATTGTTTAGCAAGTCTTGCTGAATAATCTTTAATTAATTGATTTCCATACTTGACACGGTTTTCACCGCCCTGAGCTTCAAATAATAACCTTCCAACTTCTAAACAAGTACTTAAATCATTTTTATTTTTTGAATAGTCTTTTATTCTTTTATAATTTTCATTATTTATTAATGTTTCTTTTATGTCTGTATAATACTTCATTTAAACCTCCTCATCGGTATTATACGAGGTCGCCCCCCTAATTTCCTTCTTTTAAAACAAAAAAGTTACATATTTATGTAACTTAAAGAGTAAAACTATTAGACATTATATATTTTCCATTAGAATATACACTTGCAATGGCATTTCCATTAGCAAAATCAATTGTTGTTGTCTTAGTCGCATCATTCCAAGTAAGTCCGCCATCTAAGCTATATTTATATGTATAGTTTTCTTTATTTGGATAATTTATAGTTAATTTATTATTTTGATAATTGAAATCAATACCTGCCACTACCTTAATCAATCTATTGCGCGTTGTTTTATTACCTGCATTATCTTTGACTGTATATGTAATAACATAATCACCCGGGATTGTTGATAAAGTGTTATTATATTTTAAATCTGAAGTTCCAGAATTATCAGACGCGGTAACATCAGTTTCTAAATTAAAAGAAACAGCTTCTTCACTAGTAATAATTTGTTTACCAGGAATGCTAATAGTAGGCGCTTGATTATCAGCAACAATAACCGTTCTACTAATTGAACTCACCTTTTGTTTTTTATCAATACAAGTATATCTTACTTGATAAGTTCCAACTTCATTATAATTAACTTGAGTAACTTGATTGTCGTTTTGTAAATACATTGTTTGAATTTTTTTATTTAGATTTTCTCCATTGCTAGTACACCTAGCCATTTTATCTTCATACGGCTCCCCTAGTTCAGCGTATTCAATATAATTTCCAACTAATTTCAAAGAAGGCCCATTAACTTTTTTATATTTCAAATAAGTAGGTTCACTGCTTTTATTAGCATTTATATTACTAACAATTAAAGCCCCTAAACCTAAAAGTAAGGCAATAAAAACTAAAGCAACTATTTGACCATTTGTTAGTCTTCTTTCCATGTTTCACTCCTTATCAGCTGACATTCGTCACGTTTACTGCTTTTGTTGTTGTATTACCAGCCGCATCCTTTACCCATATGTAATAAGTTCCATTTTCTGTGATGTTTTCAAGAACACCACTAACAGATGTAGAACTTGTACTTGTATAAGCCGGCTCAATTGTATTACTTTGGTTGATTCCGTAACCCGCAATTTTATCCGTGTCTGTGGCTTTAAAGGTCACAGAAGCTTTACTATAATTATCAACATTAGAATAAACTGTCGCATACGCTACCTGCCAAGTAACTGGTTTAGCTGTCGTACCGGCAACTCCATTCAAATAATAAAAATTGGTTGAACTAAAGCTTGCTGTCCCACTTGTTACTCTGTATATGTACTCTTCCCATTCTCCAGTTCCTGCAGTCGGTGTTAACCAACCTGAAGTTCCCCCTGTTCCGATTGCATTGGAAGCCCACGCAATTGAATATCCTTTCGGAATTTTAGCAATTATTTTTGTTGTCATAATCTTGTTAGGTGCAGTCATAGTAGCAAAATAAAATCCACCTAAGCCAGGGGTTGCAGCACCTGAGGTTGTTATTTGTAAAGCATAACCACCATAACCAGTATCTAGTGGTATACGACTATGAGTAACCATCCCATTACCTGTATTATTATAAACAACTATGCTATTATTACCAAGTGAAAAGTTAGGATCTTTATATACCATTCCTCCAGTATATACTTCAGTGATTGTCGGTCCAGCCGTATCGCGGATTGTTGTTTTTTTACAGTCTTCCTTAGTTTTGATTGTGGTACTAATTTTACCGACTTTATCTTTATTAGTTTTTACTAAACATTTTTTTATTTCATCACTCCATAGAGCATACGAAATCTTACCATTTTCGTCAATAGTTAAAGTTCCATAATCTGGTAACTCTCCTTTGGTTTTTAATACTGGAGTCGCTACCGCGCTTTCAAAATTAAAGGTTGTTTCCTTACCGTCATTATTATTAAGTTGATAACTTCTTGCTGCTTTTGAAACACCATCAGCAGAATCTTTAAAAGCATTCTCTTTTGAAGACGAAACAACCCCAATAATTATTGGGGTGGTAATAATTGCGATAATTGCTAAAATAACCACTACTGCTAACAACTCAACTAACGTAAATCCTTGTTTCATACATATCCCCTCTTAACTCATATCTACTATTTTTACGGTGTAACTATATTTACCACCACTACGGGTTACTACTACTGTGGAACTTGATGTATTAACCATTTTATCCGTTTTTGGATTTTTAATATTTAATGGTAAATACCCTTCATCTTGAAGAAATTTAAGAGTTATTGCTGGTGCACTACCACTTGCTGGTAATTTATCTAAATTTTCCGAATAATAATCTTTTGCCCCTTTTTCAATTTGAGCAACCTGAGTTTTATATAAATTATCTTTACTATTATTTAAAGAATTATCAATTATTGGAATTGTTATAGCTGCTAATACACCCAATATAACAATTACACCTAATAACTCAGTTAAAGTAAAACCCCTATTTTTCATATTATCACCTATTATAATTATATCGGACACCTAAATAATAGTCAAGAAAAAACACTACATAGTAGTGTCTGTATCAAAATTTTCTAGACTTCCGTCTTCAGCAACAATTTTATTAACTTTTTCTTCAATCTGTTTTAATTCCGCATCACATTCTTTAACTAACTTCATAGCCTCTGTATATTTATTGATTGAATCATCTAAACTAGCGTCACCATTTTCTAAAATGTTAATAATTTCTTCTAGTTCCTTTACTTTGTCTTCAAATTTTTTAGCCATTCTATACCTCCTTAACTTCTATAACTTTAGCTTTTATTTCACCATTGTATACTTTAATACTTAAATCTTCTTTTACATCTTTTACATCTTTAATTACTTGTCCATTACTATAAGTAATACTGTAACCACGACTCAAAACGTTTAAGGGATTTAATAATTCTAATTTATCAATGATATTAATAATATTTGTTTTTTGTTCTTTATATAAATTATTTGGATTAGTTAAAACAAAACTGTTTTTCAAATGATTTAAATGTTCTTTATTAATTTCAACTTTTCTAATAATTAAATCATTTAATTTATTATTTATTAAATCAATCTTTTGTTTTTGATTATCATACATTATCATTGGATTTTTAATAACAAAAGAATTTTTAACCGATTCTAAATATAATTTTTGATAATTGATTTTTTTATAAACAGCTTCTTTTAGTCTAATACTTAATACTTCTATATTTTTAACTAAATCAATCATATTGGGAACTGCAAGTTCAGCCGCTGCCGTTGGTGTTGGTGCTCTTAAATCAGCAACAAAGTCACTAATCGTAAAGTCAACCTCATGACCAACTGCACTTATAATTGGAATATCACAACTATAAATCGCTCTGGCAACTTCTTCTTCATTGAAAGACCACATGTCTTCAATCGATCCACCACCACGTCCAACAATTAAAACATCTAAATCATATTCTTCAGCGCGTTTGATATTTTTAACAATATCCGCTTTAG
>CAZIDO010000027.1:0-8383 GCA_964538005.1 uncultured Muribaculaceae bacterium | reverse complement strand
ATCACCTTGAACTAATGTTGGAAATAAAATTGTTTCACAAATTGGAAACCTTCTTTTAATTGTCGTCATAATATCTCTAATAGCCGCACCGGTACTGGCAGTTATAATTCCTACTCTTTTTGGAAATTTTGGAATTGGTTTTTTATGATTTTCATCAAATAACCCTTCTTTTTCTAAATCTTTTTTTAATTTTTCAAAAGCAACATATAAATTACCCACTCCGTCTTCCATCATTTTATCAACATAAATTTGATAGTTTCCGGTAGCTTCATAGACACTAATACGTCCAATTATTAATACTTTAGTACCATCGGTCGGTTTAAAATCTAAAGATGAGGCTGAACGACTAAACATAATAGCATTCATTTTACTAGTTTCATCTTTTACAGAAAAATATAAATGGCCGGTTGTATGCGCTTTAAAGTTAGAAATTTCTCCCTTTAAAAAAACAGTTTTTAGGTTTTCATCAGTGTCAAATTTTGCTTTTAAATATCTTGTAATTGCACTAACTGTTAAATACTTATCATCCATCTTATCACCTACTTAGCATGGTATACTTTGTCTAAAACACCATTAATCATTTTACGAACATCATCATCGCTATAAGTTTTAGCCAGTTCTACAGCTTCGTTAATTGAAACTATTTCTGGGGTATCAGTATATAGTAATTCAAAAATTCCCATACGCAAGATTGCACCATCAGTATTTCCTAAACGATTAATTGTCCAGCCTTCTAAATACTTATTCGCAATTTCGTCAATTTGTTCTTTATAAGTTGTCACTCCATAAACTATTTCTTTAATAAATTCATTGTCAATTGGAGACACTTCATTAATAACATCATCAACATTATAATTAATATTATTTTTTTTATATATTTCAATTTGATATAAAATAGTCATACATTGTCTACGTAATTCACTTCTGTTTGTTTGCATCTTATCACCTTTATTAATTATAGCATACATTCTAATGATTTAGAAGAAATAAATAAAAAATAAGCTTGGTTTCAGCCTATTTGTTCAATGATATACTCTAGCAAATCATTTAATGTTTTTTCTCGATTAACTGATGTATCAATAAATTTCAAATTATACTTTTGAGCATCTTTTTCGAGTTCCTTGCTTTTCTTTATCCATTTTTTAGCTTTTTGTTCTAATCGATCATCGCTATAGTTTTTTAAATGGCCATTGGTTTGATCATTCTTCCATATTGGTAACAGCTCAGATAGTTCAATATTTGGATATCCAAACACTAAAACAATGGCATCAGGAAATTTATAAGCATGTTCCGGTAATAAATCCACCGTATCTAAAACATACATAATTTCACTATTATATTTTGCAGAATAATAATATACATTTTCTAAAAACTCTCTATACTCAGGAGTTTTTCCTATTTCATCAACTGCAATATTTTTATCTTTTACAATTACTTTTTTATATGCCGCTCTCAAAACGTCACCTTCAATTAGACAACAATTAGGATATTCAGCCAAAAGCATTTTTGAAAAAGTTGTTTTACCGGCTCTGGAAGTTCCTAATAATATAATATTTTTCATATAAACCACTCCTATATAGAAAACTTAATTAATATACTTTTCTCCATATCCTTGACCTAATTTAACAAAATACCATAAACGGGTATAAATTAATAAGACTAAAAATAAAGCCCAGCCAATTATTGGAACGATGAAACATAGAATCCACACATATGGCAAACTATATATTTCTTCGCCAGGTACTTTAAGTTTTTTACAAACATCAATTGTTATTTTAATATTGAAAATAAAAAACATCACTAGTCCTGGCATTATACCACATACAAATCCTAGAACCCAGTAGTACCATTTAGTATACCAAGCACCTTTTTCATATACATCTAATAATGATCCTAAAAATAAAATTGAAACATTACAAGTAACTATACTTAATAAAAACCATACCCACCAATGCCCTTTTTTCAACAAAGTCATAAAAGCCTCCTTATATAAAAAGAAGATAACTACTATCTTCTACTGACAAGATCCTTGTCCTGGTTTTGCGCCTTCAACAAATTCTTTATCAATTAACTTACATGAAGATTTTGTCATTGAATCTTGTAAATAACCACCTAATAATTTTACCACACTAACGACAATAACACTAATTACTGCTATAATTAATAAATATTCGACAAGTGCTTGACCTTTATTCCCTAATCTTTTCATAATGGCCCCTCCTACAGACGTCATTTCCTATAATAATTATAGGTGTTTTTTCTGTAAAAAGCAAGCATTTAATTACCATTATGTAAACAAAAATGTAAAAATATGTTATAGTTATATTGGTGGTAATATGATAATAGGAAATAATTGGATAAATATTAAAAATGCAGATACATTTTGGCTTAAATTTAAAGGATTGATGTTTACTAAAAACTTTGATTATGGTCTTAAAATAAAATGTAATGGAATCCATACTTTATTTATGTTAAAACCTATTGATGTAGTTTTAACTGATAAAAATAATAAAGTATTATATATATATTATAATGTAAAACCATGGCATATTATTTTACCCAAAAAAGAGGTATATTATACCTATGAATTTCCTATTAATTCAGTTAATGAAATAAAAGTGAATGACATTTTAAAAACTCTTTAAAAGAGTTTTTTATGTTGTTAAATTTAAACTTATCAAAAGGAATATTGCTATAACTACAACAATGCTAATAAATACAGCCATAAATATTTTTATTTTGTTATCATCTTTGAAAACAGATTTTAAAACTTGGTAAATTAAAATACCAATAAACCCACCAATAATACTATAAATGATATTCATTATGTCAGAACCACCGATACCAGAAATAAATTTAATTGCTTCAAAAGAAATACTAATACAAACAATAGTTAATATTTTTAAAAGCGCTTTGGTATCATGAGCATATATACATAGAAACATTCCAAAGGGGATAAATAAAATAATTATATTAAACATATTAGTATTAAAATCATTATTTAAAATATCCATATATGGAACAAAATTAACATTTCTTAAGATAGAATATTCGGGATTAAATAATTCTAATGGCGATACATATTTAAATAAGATATTCCATGCTAAAAAGATAATATATGTAATAAATCCTAAAACTAAAAATATATTTAAGGCTTTTTCTCTTTTACGCATAGTGTCACCTTTCTTAGATAAAAGATGGGCCTTTAAAAGCCCTACTTCTTCTTTTTAAATAATGTTGCTGCAATAAGTAAAATTATAATAATTACAATAACGATAATGATTATATTAGCATTTTGAATGCTAGGTGTTGGCTGCTGAACAACCGCTAGTAAATCAGTTGAATTGTTTTGTACTACTGCTAAAACATTAAAGGTATTCATATTAACCTCTTATCAACAAAATTGCTACAGGCACTATGTTTAATAAAAATTTCATCATCATTACAGGGTATATATTTTTGTTGTGTCTAACATAAACAATTGATAACGTTAAGTAAATTGCAAAATAATTAATAACATTTATCCAAGTGGTTATATCCGTTAAATCAGAATATAAAATAAGTGTTAGTGAATAAATTATACTACTGATTAAAACGAAGGCGATTTTATTGTCAATTACTTCACCAATAGCTTTTCTAAATACTAGTTCCTCAGCAATTATTGAAAATATTAAAACTTTAAAAATAGTATATAGTGTATCTAAAGAATATAAAGCTGTTGTATTTTCGTCACCAGGAATATTAGGAAAAATTGTATCCAAAATAATTCCAGAACCAATATTTATGAAAAATAATATAACAAATCCAATAAGAATTGTTTTTAGTCGCTTTGAAATTTTATTATTTTTGTGATATTCCTTAAAATCTTTTATAATTTTTTTCCCATATAGTATCAATATAAAAAACAAAAATATAGCGTCAGCCAAAAACATAGTAATCACTTCATTTTGAACACCTAATATTGTTAATATTGAATTACATATTATATTATAAGTAAAAAAGAATATAACCACTAATAACGTTTTTACTAATGTAGATGTTGCTATCCCTTTTGTCATATAACCCCTACTTTCTATGGCTATTATAACAAATGGGATTTCTAAAAAGCAATCAAATATCTATTTTTCATCAATACTATACATATATTTACAAATAAAAGGCCTAGAATTTCTAGACCTTATTTTATGCATTATAATAGATAAAACTACTTCAAACACAATATACGTATACCTTTTTATCTATTCTTTTTAGAAGAATCTGCTTAACCATTTCCACATAGGTTCGTCCTCCTCCCCTTTTTACTTCTTTTACTTCTGCAATCTGTATGGTGCTAAAGCACGTATGCTTTACTATCTAAACTATAGCACAAACATTTCAAAAAATCAATGGATTTTCAACTTATTCCATTATATTTTTTTTAATAAAAAAAAGAACATAAAGTTCCTTAATTTTTCGGATAAACACTTGCTTGTTTTTTATCTCTTCCAACACGTTCAAATTTAACGATTCCATCTATTTTAGCAAAAATAGTATCATCTTTACCAATTCCAACATTGTTACCTGGGTAAATTCTTGTTCCTCTTTGACGATAGATAATTGAACCACCAGTAACAAACTCGCCGTCAGCTGCTTTAGCGCCTAATCTTTTTGACTCTGAGTCACGTCCGTTTTTAGTTGATCCTTGTCCCTTCTTATGGGCAAATAATTGGATATTTAACTTTAAAAATGGCATGAACTACACCTCCTCGTTTATTTTTATATTTTTTTCATATTGTTTTGCCAAGTCTTTTAGCATATCAATCATATTTAAAATAATTACATTAGTTTCTTTGGTATCTTTTAAAATATCGATACTAAGAAAGCCTTCTTTTTCTTTATAGCTAATTGCTTTATTATCAAGTTTTAATATTGCATTAACACTCGTAATAGCAATTGTACTAACTGAAGCACAGACAATGTCTTTGCCATAATCATCGTACATTGCATGACCACTTATTTCAATATGATTTTGTTTTATTATTACTTTAATCATTATTTTGCACTAATTTTAGTAATTTCAACCTTTGTATATGGTTGACGATGACCTTGAGTACGACGATATTTTTTCTTCGCTTTAAATTTGAAGATAACGATTTTTTTAGCTTTGCCATTTTTAACAACTTTGGCTTCTACTTTCGCACCTTTAACATAAGGCATTCCAGTTTTACCATCAACCATTAAAACTTTGTCAAAAGTAATATTATCATCAGCGGCAACGTCTAGTTTTTCAATATATAAAACGGTACCTTCTTCAACGTAATATTGTTTTCCTCCAGTTTCGATAACTGCTTTCATTTCATGACCTCCTTTAAAAATTTCTCAGACTCGCCATTAAGGTAATTATATTTTAAGACCTTTTCTGTGCGGTTGTAGAGTGAGGCTCTACACAATTAAAAATTTTACCACATTTTCCTAGTAAAGTCAAACCTTTTCCTAAGAATTTCCTTTTCGGTTACATATGTTTTACCATTATAAAAAGTATGACGGTAATCTCTTTTCATTTTTTTTATATTATTGTCCTTTATTATTTTGTTTTTTTTAAACTTAAAGTCATTAGTATATCTTTCTAACAAGAAACGATTAAATAAATTATTGTGATTTTTATACTCTTCTATTACTTTGATTAAAACAAAGATAATTATTAATAAAAATATTAAATTAAACTTTATTTTTAATAGTAAAAATGCAATAGTTAAAAAGGACGTGTATATTGTTAATAAATGACTTTTTTTAAAATTAGAAATTTTATTTAAAACTATATTTAATAATTTACTACCGTCTAAAGGATAAATCGGTAATAAATTAAATAATAAAATTAAATTACTATAGTTATAAACAAATTCATTATAGTTAAATGTTAAATAAATAGAAACTGCTATCACCTGTAATAATGGACCCATAATTAAAATAATAAATTCTTCTTTTAAAGGCCTATTTATTTTTTCATTAAATACCGTGAGTGCACCAAAAGGTAATAATATAACTTTTTCTATTTTCCATTTGTAATATATACTTGGTATTATATGCCCTAGTTCATGAACTAAAGTTATAATAGTAAAAATTAAAAAGCCTTTGAAATTGCCAGTAATCATGCATACAAAGGCTGTTAAATAGTAAAATAAATGGACTTTAAATATATTCTTTATAATCTAAAGTCTTTCCTTCCTTAGTGAATACCATGTATATTTCTTTACCATTAGCTTCACCGACTATTTCACCTTTTTTAAGATAGTCATATAAACTAACGCTTGCTTCTTTTAAGTTACAGTACCATACTTCAACGTTATTCGGTCTCTGAATGATTACGGTATTACCATAATCATCTTTTTTACCAGCAAAAATGACTAATCCATTATCCATAGAAGGTACTAAGTAACTGTCTTTTACGGTTAGTTTTACACCATCTTTATATTTACTACTATCACTATACTCTAGTTTTGTTGCTGATACTAATTCGGTTTTTTCCGTTACATTGTCAGCTAGTGGTAATGAAGAACCAAAATATTTTTTATATACTTCATTTATTTTGGCAAAACTCAAGTTATTTTGAAATACGTTTTTATAAACAAAATTACGAAAATCAGCATTACCTTTTAAAGAAACTAAAAACCCTAACATAATAACTATTACAACTAAAAACCTACTAAAATATCTAGATAAACGCGATGGTTTAACTTTTGTATTTTTTGCCATAATTATATCACCTATTAAAATATATAATAAAAAAGAGTTTTTAGAACTCTTAATTTATTGTATATGGATTAGCACTTGTTCCGTCTCCTGATAATGTTATATCATATTTTAGAGAGACTGCTGGTCTTACTTTCATTTTATCTTTAGCTTTATACCAATCATCAACACCACCATAGCTTCCAGCACCACCATCCGATGTTAAAATCCATACACCACTTGTCGATTCTAAACGACCAGTTATCGTCCACCAATAATTACCGCTATCATATAAATAATTACCGTTATTACAAGGTCTTCGCATTTCTTCGTTATAATATACTGACCTATAAACGCTATTACAAAGAGGTTCGTTACTCGCTTTTATATAATCAATTAATGATATAAGGCCTACTTTACCATTCCATTGGTATTTTTGTGATTGAGCAATATCGGTATTAAAATCTTGATTTGCAGTATAACTGATATTACCGATGTCATAAGTAGAAGGTTGAATTAAACTACTAGCTTTTTCAGACAAAGAAGTATAATAGTCATTGTTCAAATATTGATTAAGAGAACTGTCTTTAGAAACAGTCCCTTCTACATTTGCTATAAAAATACCATTGATTTTTGACCATGCATTACATCCGTTCATCTCTCCATCTAAACAATATGTATTGGTTGCACCAAAACGATTACCAGATATATCCCATTCTTTTGGGGTCGATAAAATATTATTTTTTATTATCTTTAATGTATTATCTGCTTCTATCGAAATAATTCTCCAAGGTTCTTCATTAAATGTTATGTAGTTGTTTGGGCTAGTTCCTCTATATACGAATCTTCCAGTTTCGTATGCGTCAGCATATAGCCCCTCTCCTGTTGTAATAACTTTTTCTTTTAACTGGTCAGCCGCAGTTATAGGAGGTACTACACCGCTACCGCTAACTTGGTCATAATCCAGAGTTACTGTTAAATTTGATGAAACATTGGCAGGTTGATTCGTTACTGTAGACAAATATTCTACTTTTGCGGATAGCATACTTGCTTTGCCTGCTAATAATGTATCTCCTTCTGTTAGTCCTGAAGTAGTAAATTTAATTGCTGGATTATTGGTATCGGTGAATGTTATTTTGTTTAGTTTGGCATTTATATTTCCTGAGTTAGTTATCGTTATATCATAATTTATACTATCACCTGGAGAAACTAAATTTGTTTTGAACGTGGCATTTAGTCCATCAAAAGTTGGCTCTCCATTATTAGTAGCTCCACCTACAACATTCTTCGTTGTAACATTAGTTATTTTTATATTCCAGTTACTACTTATATTACTGATTCCAGTTATATTGAGCGATGTTTGAAAGGCCGCATACCCGACTGTCATTAAAAGAACAACCACACATAAAGTAGCAATTATTATATTTCTCTTTCTTTGTTCACTCATGTTATCTCTCCTACTTGCACTAGCTAGGTTTATTTTTCCCTACTACTTATCTTTTTATACAATACAATTATATCAAGGTTTTCACTATCTAACAATATTTTTTACATAAAAAGAGTTTTTAGAACTCTTCAGACCGTTGACAAAGTCAATGGTCTTTTCTTTTAAAGCAAAGCATGATATACTAAACAAGTAAGGTGCTTATTGTTTTACCGAATATTAAGCTTACAT
>CAZIDO010000026.1:0-12644 GCA_964538005.1 uncultured Muribaculaceae bacterium | reverse complement strand
CTATGATTATCAAATACTAAACCTAATATTTTCTTACGCCCTACTTTAGTTGTTAAATGAATAACGTCTTCATATACGTCATCTACCCCATCAACCACTACTAATAAATCATTATCTCTTTGATAATTTGGCTCAATAGTTATGACGTTTTTTTCTGGTAATAACAAAGAATTTCTTAAGCTTTTATATACCCTGTTTACTAGTGGTGCGATTGGCGTGATTTGTACAGTGTGGATTTTCCCGCCAACAATAGATCCGCCTAAACTAGCATTATATGCACTTGATCCTAAAGATGTTGAAACTAAAATCCCATCACCAGCAAATTCTTCTAATAGTTCGCCATCAACTTTGACAATTAGAAAGGCTGTTTTAAATTTAGCATCTCTGATAACAATTTCGTTTAAAGAATAGAATTCATAAGTGTCTGTTTTAGTTTTTACTTTGGTTTCTTGAAGTCCCATTTCATCGATTTTAAAATCATTATTATTTAATTTTCTAACAAATTCGTCAATCTCTTCAGGATTTATTTCTTGTTTAAAACCTAAAGTACCCGTATTAATCCCAACATAATAGACATTTTTAAAGTCTAAATCTCTAACCATTTTGATGAATGTTCCATCACCACCAATAGCAATAGCTAAATCATAGTTTTCATCATCAATTTTAAAATTATAGTTAGTTAAAACTTCGACTAATTTTTCTTTTATTTTCTTTGATTTTGGGTAATTACTAGTAATAATTGTAATACTATTAATTTTCCTCATTTAGTCCTCGATATTTGAATAATGCGGATGGACGATGACCTTCTCCAGTTTTAACTTTATCAGTTTTAATTACTTTATTACTAATAATTCTCCTAAATGCTGGATCTAATAATTTTTTACCTAAAATAACTTCATAAACCTGTTGAAGTTCACCTAAAGTAAAATACTCAGGCATCATATTAAATACAATATCAGTATATTCTATCTTGTTTTTTAATCTATCAATTCCCATTGCTATAACTGAAGCATTATCGAAAGCTAAATCATCATTTTTAACAACTTCCAAATGATATCTTCCAGTAGTTTTGTCTTCTAAGACCTTTTTATATTGAATGTGTAAATGAACGTTATCGTTATTATCAAGTATCAAGTCTAACTGATCTTTTTCTTCTAAAACAGTTACATTAAACCATGAAGCATTAGGCGCTAAAGCATCGGTTAATGTGTTTTTATCAACTAAAGCCATATAAGCCGTAGAAATTATTCTCATTCTTGGATCTCTATTAATTCCACCAAAAGTATATAATTGTTCCATATATATATCATGTAAATTTGTTTCTTTGGTTAGAATACGTTTAGGTGCTTGCTCTAGGTCTTCATCAATATTGACAAATCCTCCCGGCAAACACCATTTATCTTTATAAGGATAAGTTTCTCTTTTCACTAATAGAATACTAAAGTATTTTTTGCTTAATTTACGATAGTTTTCTTCTTTTTGCGAAGCCACACTAAAAAGCAAAATATCTGTAGTTAATGATAGAAGGTCAAAATCATTTGGATTATAAGCTTGTAAAAATTCTTTCTCAGAATTATACATAATAACACCTCTTATTTCTAATTTGATTATAACATATTTAATAAAGAAATTAAATGTTTATTGATTTCGTTAATTACTAGTTCTTTATTTTCTTTACGACTACTTTCACTTACAATTAAACTAAAGTTTTTAAAACAATTGTTTTCTTTAACATATATACTTACAAACACTTCATTATCATTGCCTACTAAGTTATTAGTATCAACTCTATTTAATTTGCCAGTTATTCCAATTCCATAGTTACTATTTGTAAATTGGCTTATAGCTTTGGCCATTTCATTAGCGGTTTCCATACTATAAACTGTATATTTATCAATTATTTCTTTTGGGACTCCCATTTTTATTTTATATTCATTTGAATATGTCACTGCACTGAATTTTAGTATTTCACTAGCCCCTTCAATGTTTGTAATCGCATTAGCGACTCCTCCACCAGTACATGATTCCATTGTACTGATAGTTTGATTTTTAATGGCTAATTTTTCAATTATTTCTTTCATTTTTTCTCCTTTAACTATATAAATTATGTTTTTGAATATATTCCCATGTTGTTTTATCAACTAATTCTAAGGGCATTTTATTTTGACTAATTAAGTTTCGAACCGTGGTTGATGACATCGCTGGTAGAGTAATATCAGTATAAATAATATTTGGGTGTTTGTCTAGTCTTTCTTCTTCTCTATCAACTACTAAAATTTTATAATTGTTTAAAATATATTCAGTTTTTTTCCAAGTACTTATTTCGCTGATCTTATCACTGCCACAAATAAAATATATTTCATCATTAATATATTTATTATGAAAATAATCTAGGGTTTGATAAGTATATATTTGTTTTGATTCATTTTCATGTTTGGATATAGTAATATTGCTATTTTCTTTAAATAATATATTAAGCATATTATAACGGTCATTAAATCTCTCTAAATAATCTTTATGGTACTGATTTCCTACCGGAACATAAATCACTGTATCAACATAATTTTTTCTAATTAATTCTTCTGCCATCATTTTATGAGTTAAATGTGGAGGGTTAAAACAACCGCCATAAATACCTATTTTCATTTTTGACCACCAGACAAAATGTATTTGTTAATTAATTCAATACTATTTTCTAGACGATCATTATAGGTTCCGCCAACAACATAATACTTGATTCCCATTTTTTTTAACAAAGTTTTTAAAGTTTTATTATTTTCCAGTCTCATTTTTTGATTTCCATATGTTCTAGTACCGTCTTGAACCCATGTCACATCTGGTTCTAGAAAAATCCAAAGATCATATTTCATTGTTTTGGAAAGGATTACAGCTAAATTCTTAATTTTGTTATCATACTCGCTGGTTTTCATAAAAGATAAATTGTAATAGTATAGGGTTATTAGTGACTCCGTATCAACAAATAAAATTTTATTTGAGGTTTTTATTTGCCTATTAATGTTATCCAAATGCTTTAATAAAATTTCATAATAATGTTTGGATTGCATGTTGTCAATGCCCCCCGCTTTTAAACAAATATCTCTTCCTGTTTCTTCGACATAGTTTGTATTATATATTTTAGCTAGATGCTTGACCAAGCTGGATTTACCACAACTTTCCGTTCCCACAACTACCACTTTTTTATTATAATAAGGTTTGACAATCTGAGGTAAATAATCATAATATTTAATTGGATCTTCCCTAATTTGTGTCGAACTGATTTTCATTATATTTCGTTCAAAATAATGAATTGAAATATCTGACCATAGTCTTTGGAAAATTTTATTGTTTCTGTAATCGCCCCCACAAAAAATAACATCAATTTTTTCGTTTACGATTTTCTTAATATCTAAGCACCCCTGGTCCCAGTTGTATTCTTCTTTAGAATGACTCTGGTCAAAAACTTTTAAAACAACAACATTTTTCATATCTTTAGTTATATCCTTCAGCCACATAAATCTTTCTTTATGGTTTATTTGTTCATGTTCATTGTAAGAAAGTACAATATATAGTTTTTCACATAGAGTATGTGCCTTAACTATATTCATCACATGCCCTAGATGAACAGGATTAAAAGATCCTGCATATAATCCAATTTTAAACATTTTTCTGCTCCAATTTATTCCAATTATAATATCCATAAATTGCATTTACTAAATATCCAGCCCACATTATAACTATAACTAAACTATTTGCTCCTCCACTAAGTAAAGAAACAGCCCACATATATATACTGACAACGTCAACAACAACCCATAATAGCCATTGCTGTTTAAAACGGCGAACTGATAGCAACATAGCAACGACTGATAATATTGTAGTAGTTGAATCGATAATTGGTTGATTGCCGTTTAAACTATTTAAAATATATCCATATCCGATTATTCCAATAATAATTATTAATAGCCATATTAACATTTCTTTTTTGACCATTTTTTGAGCTTTAACAATTTTCTTTTTTTTTGATGAATTTTTTTTCCATAAATAAAATCCGATAAATTGCATTGGCAAATAATACAAGCAATTTAACATTACTTCACCATATAATGAAGCTCCAAAAGCAATTATAATGTACGATATAATATTTATTAAGCCAAAGAAATAACAACTTATATGCCCTTTGGCAGTCATAACTACACATATAACTCCAGTTATTGATGACGCTATTCCTAAAAAGTTTACATTATCAGTTAACATAAAACTAATAATGTTTAAAACTGCTATTACGGTAATCAACGATATGGGGAATATGTTTTTTTTAATTATTTCCATTGTTTATTTCCCTCTCATAATAAACGATACCAGCTTTATGGCTATTTCTTTGATGCATGGTTTTAATTTTTGTATTTGTTTCTTCATCAAGTTCTTCACCATTTATATAACTTTCAATTTGATTATAAGTTACACCTAGTTTGTCCTCATCAGTTTGATCACCTAAGCCATCACTTGGAGTTTTATATAAAACTTCTTTCGGAACTTCTAAAACATCACCCATAGCAATAACCTGGGAAACGCTATAGTTTGCTAAAACATTAATATCACTCATCCCATCGCCACCTTTAGTAAAGTAACCAACATAAATTTCACATTGATTACCAGTACCTGCTACTAAATAAGGTAATTCATCACCAAATAAAGCTGCAAAATAATATAATGTAGCCATCCTCAATCGTGGCTTTAAATTTAAATCACTATTGGACGTATTTTTGTTAATTGCTAATTTTTCAAATTCTTGTTTAAAACTTTCAAAAGTTTTGGTTAAATCAAAATTATATAAAGGAAATCCAAAATAATCACTTATAACCTCGGCATCACTTTTGTCTTTTTCTTTTGAATGGCATGGCATGGTTACTCCAATTACTTTTTCTTTACCTAAAGCTCTGGTAAATAAAGCACTGACAATAGCACTATCTTTACCGCCACTAATTCCAATAATGACACCGCCTAAATTGTTTTTATGATAATACTCTCTAATAAACTGAATTACATTTTCTACTTCTTTCTCAGCATTAAATTCCATAAGTACCCCTTCTTTCTTTTACTAGTTGTAATGAAACTATTGAACTTGATCCCACTAATAATCCTTGTTTTTGCATTTCTATAGCGTCATCCAAGGTACATTCAAACTGTTTAATGTACTCGCTTTCATCTAGATTTTGATTATTTGTTTGTTGGCACCCAGACGCTACAAAACAATGATTAACTGCTCTAGAACATCCCGGATCCCCTTGATAAGTTATTAAAGGTTCAATTGCCTCAAAACTATACCCCGTTTCTTCTAATAGCTCACGACCGGCAGATATCATTGGATCTTCCCCTGATTCAACATAACCTGCAGGAAATTCAAAACCTATTGTTAATGGAATGAATGCACGCGGTTGAGCGACCATTAATAACTTTTTACTTTTTGTTATTGGTACAATAGTAGCAATATCGCCATCGCCACCAGCTCTTAAAATCTGTTCTCTTTTAATAATTGTTCCGTTATTTAGTAAGCAATCAAAGGTTTTAATTTTTATAAATCCCTTACCTATTGTTTCTTTTTCTTCTAACTTCACTACTTTATATTGATTAATAAATATTTCAAGTTCGCTTTTAATTCTGTTTTCCATATTGATTCCCCCTTAGTGATTTAACCATTTGTTTTTTAGTATCTAAAAGTTCTTCTGATAAATCGACAAAATATCCGTGTGGTTTTTCTAAACGCCTTACTTCGGGATATAGTGTTTCCATTTGTTCATTGCAATAAGCTTGTTTATCATAAACGCTTAGATCATTATATATACATTCACCATTAATAAAAATTGGTACTTGTAATTCACGAACTTTATAATTACTAATAGTTTTTTGATTTAGCTCGTTATTGGGATCGATTAAGGTATATTGATCTTCAGTAATTTGTTCATCATGCATTGCGATAACATCACCCAATGCATAGCCAGTATTTTTATCATAAAATCTATGAACTTTTTTATAACCCGGATTAATAGTCTTGGCAGCATCTTCACTTATTTTTATTTTAGGAATAATTACTCCGTTTTCCTCTAACGCGACTAACTTATAAACCCCACCAACTCGCTCTTTAGGTGCAGATATATTATCACCAATTCCTAATGAATCGATTTTAGCTCCTTGATTTAGTAAACTTTGTAAAGTAAAAGCATCAATACCATTTGATAAGCAAATCTCTGTTTCAGTAAATCCTGCTTCATTTAACTGTTTTCTAGCCTCTTTTGATAAATAAGCAAGGTCACCACTATCAATTCTAATACCTTTTAAATCGTAACCATTTGGAATTAAAAATTCTTTTGCTAATTTAATGGCATTAGGTATGCCACTTCTTAAAGTGTCGTAAGTATCTACTAATAAAACTGCATTATCAGGGAATGTTTTAGCATATTTAGTAAATGCTTCATATTCATTGTCTGATACAGTTACTAAACTATGCGCCATAGTTCCCATTAATTTTAAATTGTATTTTTGTCCAGCTAAAACATTTGAAGTTCCAACACAGCCACCTATCACTCCACATTTACTAGCCAAAACACCTGCTTCTATTCCGTCAGCTCTTCTAGCACCAAACTCCATAACTGGAATAGCTCCTGCTACTTCTGTAATTCTTTTAGCCGCAGTAGTAAATTTTATACATGCGTTTAAGTATGAAAGAATTGCAGTTTCAATAATTTGAGCTTCAATTATATTAGCATGAACTGTTAAAACTGGCTCTCCTGCAAATACTGGAGTTCCATCTGGAATCATTGATAGGTCTCCAGTAAATTTAAAATTACTCAAATACTGTAAAAATTCTTTATTAAATAAATTAGTACTTGCTAGATAAGCAATATCTTCTTCATTAAATTGCAAATTTTGTAAATATTCAATTATATTATCAACGCCTCCCATAATGGCATAACCGCCATTAAAGGGGTTAGTTCTAAAGAAACTATCGAAGTAACTTTTGGTATCTTTCATGCCTTCGTTGAAATACGCTTGCGCCATGGTAAATTGATATAAGTCTGAATACATTGATTTATTGTCCATATTATCCCCTTCTTTCTTTTTAATATATTGTTAATAAGATGTTTTAAAAAATTATAATGTTAATACATGAACTAAGTCTTTTGGTGTTTCAGTATGTACACCCGCTTGATCCATTAACATTATTGCCATTTCATTATACTCTTTACGATCATGAATTCCTGGAATATCATAAGTTTCTGCTAATTCCCTTGGTGCATAAACGTCAATTTGTTTATCTTCCTGATTAAAGTAATTCACTAATGGAATAGCGGCATTCATAACGCATATATCCGTGCAACATCCACTAAATACTACACGTTCTAAAGCCGGCATATAATTTAAATCTTTAATAAAATTCGGATTAAATATTACGCTAGTTGAATTTTTAGGATAGACTATTGACCCTTTTTCATATTCTTTTAAGCCTTCAACTAATTCTGCTTCTTCAGTTCCAACAATACAATGCGGCGGAAATGAATTAAACTCTCTTGAGTTTTTATGATGGGCCTCTTTTACAAAAGCTACTTCACCATGGGGATTTTGTTTATAAAATTCAATTAATTTTTTTTCTAAGGGGATTAGTCTACTAATATAAGGGTCCGCTAAAGCACCCTCTTTGACAAATCCATTGACCATATCAACTATTATTAATAGATCCTTAATCTTTTCTAATTTTTTCATTCTCTCTCCTTCTTCCTTATTATCTTTTTGTTAATAACACAAATTATTTTTTTAAGGTTCGTTTAAACCTTAGTTATTAACTTTTTATTTGAACAAGATTTTTTCTTGTTGTTAACATTATATTAATAACAAAGTTGTTTGTCAACTGTTTTTTGTAAATAAAATAAAAATAAATAGTTAAGTTTACTATTTATCTTTATTTTATAAGTATTTTAAATAATCTTTAAACCCTTCTTCTTCCATTTTTTCTTTGGGAATAAAATGAAGTGCTGCACTGTTAATACAGAAGCGCTTCCCTCCCCTAGCTTTAGGCCCATCATTAAAAACATGGCCCAAATGATTTTTACTATCCGATGAAAGCACTTCTGTCCTAAACATAAAATGTCTTAAATCAATTTTACTTTCAATATTATCCATTTCAATCGGTTTAACAAAACTCGGCCATCCACAACCAGAATCATATTTATCTTTTGAAGAAAACAATGGTGTATTAGTATTAACATCGACATATATTCCTTCTTCATAGGTATTCCAATAACGGTTATCAAAAGCGGGTTCTGTCTCCTTTAACTTAGTTACTTTATAAGTCAAACCAGTACCTTCTAATAAATGATTATATTTTTCTTTAGGAATATGACAATAGCCAAAAGGATTTTTTTGCAAAAACTTCTGATGATAATTTTCAGCCTTAATAATATTTTTAGCTTCTTCAACTTCAACTACTATTAAATTTAGATATTTGTCTTGTAATTCTTCTAAGGCTTTAACAATTTTTTCAACGTTATTTTTATCAGTATAATATATTCCAGTACGATATTGCCCGCCTTCATCATTACCTTGTCTATTGATTGTTGTTGGATCAATTATATCAAAATAATAATTTAATAGTTTTTCTAATGTTATTAAATTAGGATTATAAATAACATGAACTGCTTCAGCATGACCCGTGTTTTTCAGACGACGATAACTAGTGCTTTTAGTTTCACCGTTAACATATACCGCTTCGGTTTGAAGGACACCTTCAATCATATCGAAGTATTTTTGGACGCCCCAAAAACAGCCTCCAGCTAAAAATATATCTTTCATATGCATCACCTTTTATTAATATGGAATTAATAGGTAATATTATAATCTTTTTATTAAAAAAAGACAACTAAGTTATCTTATTCTGTTCTTAAAGCTTCAACGGGGTCTTTTTTAGATGCCATATTAGCTGGAATTGCACCGCCAATAATGGTTAATACCATACTAATAACAATTAATAATAACGCATGTAATGGGTTTAGTTTAGCAACACCGGCTAAACCTGATACGTTCTCAATTATTATATTTGCTGGGAATGTTAATAAATATGCAATAACAATTCCTAATACTCCTGAGAATATTCCAATAATAAATGTTTCAGCATTAAATACTCTTTTGATATCTTTTTTACGAGCACCTAAAGCTCTTAAAATACCGATTTCTTTTGTTCTTTCTAAAACTGAAATATAAGTAATTATTCCAATCATTATTGATGAAACGACTAATGAAATTGAGGAAAAAGCAATTAATACTACTGTAATAGCGTCCATAATACCGCCAGTTAATGACGAAATCATTTTAGCAGTATCAGTGTATTGAATTGTATCATTTTCATTTTTGTTTTTATTATAGTCATCTAAATAACTTGTAATGTAATCTTTTGTATCAAAGTCTTTTGGATAAATATAAATCGCTACTGGCAAGCTTTCAGCGCCTAAATAGCCCATCATTATTTCTTTTGTGTTAGTACTTCCATCTTTAGTATCAAACGTTTGGTGATTTAAAATATTATAATCAACTTTTTCTTGAGCTTTTACTATTTCAGAGGTTTTATTTTTATTTGTAATTAATTCCGGTAATGCATTAGTATAACCTAAACCACTACCATTGGTTACCATTTCTTTTCCGTCTTTTCCACGAATAATGGCATTTACTTTAACGGTAATACTATTTGTACTATTATACATTTTTCCCAAATCTTGATTTGGAATAAAGCTATCACCTAATTTTTGATAATAGTCATCATTAAGGACTACTTTTAGTTCTTTATTCATAATATCTGTGAAACTAATTTCTTCAGCATTATCAAATCCTAATTGTTTTAAAACTGAAGCGGAAATTTGATTTTTATTATTTACTTGTAAAATTAGTCCTGGGGTTGTTTGATTAATTTTACCAGCCAAAATGTCATAGTTTTTTTCGATAACTCCCTCTTCATTTTCATTAGGATTCGTTGGTAATAAAGTCCATAGTTGCATACTTTCCTGACCAGCCCCTTTTGGCATATCTACTTTAGAATAGGTATTATCACTATTTTTTCTAACAACATTTAAAGATGTTCCTTTTTCATAAGTATATCCGGAAATTTGTTTTTTATCTATTTTATTAAGATAATCCATATAATCATTTGTAATTTTATTATAATGAACTACTGTATCCATCACGTCATCCATGGCATATACTTTGTTGTCAGTTGGATATTTTTTCAGTTCTGAATTACCATGAAGTTTTTTCATTGTTTCTTCATCCATTTTCATTGACTGTGAAGCAACGACAATTGGAGATTGCGCTAAAGAATTTTGTTCAAAATTATCGACTTCTATTTTAAAACCATTAGAAAGCGATAGTATTAAAGCTATTCCGATAATTCCAATACTTGAAGCAAAAGCTGTTAAAGCCGTTCTTCCTTTTTTAGTTTTAATATTATTAAATGATAATTTTAAAGCAGTCAAAAAACTCATTGATGTTTTTTTGATTGAAAATCCATCTTCTTCTTTTTCGCCATCTTGTAATGGATTAGAATCTTTAGTTATTTCACCGTCATGCATTTCTACTACTCTACTGGCGTATTCATTTGCAAGATCAGGATTATGAGTAACTATTATTACTAATTTTTCTTGAGCGATTTCTTTAATTAAATCCATAATTTGTTTACTAGTATTCGAGTCCAAAGCACCTGTTGGTTCATCAGCTAATATAATATCCGGGTCATTTGCTAAGGCTCTAGCAATGGCAACCCTTTGCATTTGACCACCAGATAATTGGTTAGGTTTTTTATGCAAATGATCTTGTAGTCCGACTTTTTTAAGTAAGCTTATTGCTTGCTCTCTTCTTTGTTTAGTCGAAACACCACTTAATGTCATTCCCATTTCAACATTATCTAATATTGAAATATGGGGAATTAAATTATAACTTTGAAAAATAAATCCAACCGAGTTATTACGATAGGCATCCCATTCACTAGCTTTAAATCCTTTGGTTGATTTACCATTGATGATTAAATCACCACTATCATAGTTATCTAAACCGCCTATAATATTTAATAAAGTAGTTTTTCCTGAGCCTGATGGACCTAATACGGCCACAAACTCGTTTGTTCTAAATTCTAAATCTATGCTTTTTAAAGCATGCTGGGTAAAATTACCTGTTACATAACTTTTTTTAACTTGTTGAAGTTTTAGCATTTTATCACCTCACTATTATAATTATACTCTTATCAATAAATTAAATCAAAGAAAAAACGTCTAACAAAATTAGACGTTTAATTTAAATATTTTATATCTTTTTCAGTTTTTAATATTACTTGATCATAATCATATTGAGGATCCATTAAAATTAATGACACATCTGCTGGAACTTCATCTTGTTCTCTTGGTAAAATTCTCAATAACAATGGATATTTTTCAATATAATTTGGATTGATTTCTTTTAAAGTATTTTGAATTATTTTATAACTTTGATTATCCATACTTATAAATACTTTATATTTTTGACTCAATTCATCTGCAATAGTGTTATATACTTCCATGACTTGATTTACTAAATCATTTTCTTCCTCATGGCCATGAACAAAACTATTATTTATTTCATAAACTACTGGTCCAGTTATTTTATAGTTACTAAATAATTTAGTTACTTTGGTAATGAATTTTTCAACTTGATCGACTTTAGTTTCTTTACCGCTTATGAAAGCCCCCATTTTAATACTTGGGGCTTCTTCGATAAGTAAATCAGCATTATCGCGGAATTTTGCATCATCCTTACTTAAGTTAGTACAAGTTATTAAAACAAATGGTTCTTCATTTTCACGAAGACGACTACAGTCTAATGGTTTTAAAACATCACCATCAGAAACTTTTTGACCAATAATGAATTTACTTTCATCTATTTCTGAAACTTCTACTGGTTCAACAATTGGGTCTTCGATTGGCTTAGTCTTTGCTTCTTCAACCATTTCTTCGGGATTAATTATTTCAATTGTACGTTCTTTAACTAAAATCGGACTTTTAGATTTTTCTAAAACGTATCCATCATATGTATTTATAATTCTTTCTAAAGTACGAATATATTCTAACTCTTCAGGATCATCTGGTAACATAAATTTCTCAGTTCCGATAATAAATTTATGACCCTCAGCATGAATGTTTTTTTCGTCACTTAAACAGGCGATTTGAATTTTTTCTTCTAAAGCATCTAGGCAAGCATTATATATTTTTACCCATGCTCCAGTGAAATCAGCCATTGTTTCTGGTGTTTTTCTTGGGATATCAAAGGCTTTAGGTCCAGTTGCAGTATTAACAATGACCTGTCTTTCTTTTACATGATGCCCAATAATTAAGTTATTAGGCTTTTGAAGATGATCTTGTATCCAACCTTTTATTTTTAAAAAGCGATAATCGACATTCGTTGGTTGTTTTTTTTGCTCTTCTTCTATCATCTGTTTCACCCACATTTCAAGTTATACTTTATATTTACATTATACAGTCTTTTGACAGTTAATGTCAACAATTGTAAAGAAAAAAGGCTATAAAATTAGCCTGTTATTTTTTTCCAGTTTCTTTGAACATCGCTTCTAAAGTAGT
>CAZIDO010000025.1:0-12705 GCA_964538005.1 uncultured Muribaculaceae bacterium | reverse complement strand
GAGAAAATTAAATTTCTCTTTTTTCAAATACTTTTTGACCACCTAAGCCGGCATCATTTTGGGTATGAAAATCTAATTTTTGTTTAACTATTGAAAGCTTGTCGTCCAGTTCAGTGGGTTCATAAGAATCTTCATTTCTTTCTTTGTAAACATCATTTAATCTAATCGCTTCAACAACAATTGTCTCAGGTGTTATTTTTGATACAGTTGTTGTTTCAATATCATCTAATACACCTTTAAAGAAATTCACATATACCGTTGAACAAGTTCTATTTTTCCAATTCTTAACAGGCTTTTTAAGTGAAAATCGTTTTAATATTTCTGCTTCCGTAATTCCGCATTCAATAAACGATTGTCTAACTGAAACACAGTTGATTGAAGCAGCAAGCAAAGAACCCATCATTTTTTCTTCAATATGCGTGTCTTTTGTAACCTTAGAGGCTCTAAATGTTTTAATAGCATTTCTAATAATTGTTTCGCATGGAATAAGTCGTCTTAATTGGTCATCAAGGTATTTATTGTAATCTTCTTGTAAACTCATATAAGTCCCCCCTAATAAATGTAATAATATAATACCAGAAAAACTATTATTAATCAATCAAATTTAATATTTAAAACTTAAATGTAAAATAGTTTGAAGTTATATACAGTAAATATAACAAGGCAAATAAAAGTTTACAAAAATAACCTGTAAATAAATTAGATAAAAGTCGATATTTTCTTGTTATTTATATAGCTTTTTGATATAATTTATATGATAGGTAGCGTGATGATATGAAAGCGGATAAGGGGCAAGCGTTAATTGAGTTTATTTTAGTGTTGCCAGTTATCTTACTGGTTTTTGTCGCGCTTATCGATATCGGTAATATATTCTTGCAAAAATATAATTTAAATAACGCAATGGAAACTGTAACTGAATTATATCAAAACGATAAGGCAACAGAGTTAAGAGCCTATGCTGCTAAAGAGGAACTCACTTACGATGAAGAAGTAACTGGTGAAATGGCCAATTTAATTTTAAAGAAAAATATTAAAATAACCGCCCCAGGACTTAGTAATGTTTTAGGTAAAAACTATACAATCGAAACTCAAAAAACTGTATATGTTCCAAAGGAAGTAGCCAATGAAACTGAATAACAAAGGACAGTCTTTAGTTACTGTAGTTTTATTACTACCTCTAGTAATTTTAATTATTGCGGCGGTATTTGATATAGGAAATATAATGATAACTCAAAATAAATACGAAAATGAAATAAAAAATACCATTCAGTATGGTTTGAAAAATAGCAAAGAACCGGATATTGAACAAAAAATTCAAACTTTGCTAGCTAGTAACTTAAAAGGATTTAAAGAAATAACGGTCGATGAAAACTTCATAAAAATCCATGTAAAAGATAAACGAAATGGTCTGTTCAGTACAATATCAAAAAAGCAGGATATTGATATAACATATCACGGAACAATAGAGAATGGTAAAATTATTATTACCAAAGAATAAGAGGTGACTTATGGCATTAAATAAAGCGAAAATAATTACAGTGACATCAGTAAAAGGTGGGGCCGGAAAATCAACAACTGTTTTAAACCTTGCTGGTATTTTAGCAAATATGGGAAAAAAGACTATCATTGTTGATTTGGATTTATATTCAGGCGTAATTGGAGCAACCTTAAATTTAAATCCTACCAACGATATTTACACATTATGTGATGATGTCATGAATAACCGTTTCAAGCAAATGGAAGATTACACAAAAAAGTATAATGAATACTTAGATGTTTTAGTGGCACCCTTAGATCCTAGGAGTGTTAGTAAAATAAAAGCTAAAACAATCGAATTAGTGCTTAATCGTCTAAGTTTACAATATGATGTTATTTTGATTGATACAAATCATGTAATGGATCAAATAAATTTAATTACTTTAGATTTATCTGATGATGTCTTATATTTAATTACTAATGATTTGTTAGATTTAAAAAATATGAAAACAATGACAGCTATTTTCAAAGATATGGAATTAAACAATTATAAAATAATTTTAAATGAGCCTTGTTCAATCAACTCATCATATTCTTTATATCAAATAAAAAATGTTTTAGGTACTAATATTGATTACATAATTCCTAAAAGTTTTCATAACCGTAGTATAACCAAATATGTCTTCGATGGTAAAATAATGACTTTAGATAAAAATATCATTCAAACTAAAGGCGGAAAAGTATTAATTGATTTAGTACAAAAAATAATGAAAGAAAAATAGGAGGGTAACAAATGACAAAAAGAAAATTTATCGATGAATTTGATGCGGTAATTGATGATATTGTTACCGTAGAGACCAGTGATTTTGATGCGTTTCCTGACAAAATATTATTAGAAAAATTACGTAATGAAATAATTCAAAGTTTAATCGATAACAATGTTCAAAGTAATGAGACAATTGATGATTTTACTAAAGAACAAATCGATAAAATAATTGAAGGATACGATTTAAGTAGCACCGAAAGAAATTATATCTATAACTTAATCGATAATGAAGTTAATGGATCAGGTCCACTAACTGAATTACTTAGAGATGCTGAATTAACTGAAATAATGGTCAACGGTAAAGACGAAGTTTATATTGAATTAGATGGGCATTTGATTAAAGATGACAGTGTTAGTTTTGTTAATGATGATCATATTGTTAGAGTTATTCAAAAATTAGTTCAACCACTAGGTAGAACCATTGATATCGCCCATCCAATGGTTGACGCTAGATTAGTAGATGGTTCCCGTTTAAATGCGGTATTACCGCCTTTATCGACACATGGACCAGTGCTAACAATTCGTAAGTTTAAATCTGAATTAGCGAATATAGATGATTTCTTAAGAACTGGAACCATGACTCCATATATGGCCAGATTCTTAGAAGCCTGTGTTCACGCAAGATTAAATATAATAATTGTCGGCGGAACAGGTAGTGGTAAAACAACCTTGCTAAACGTGTTATCTTCATTTTGCGATTCTAACGAGCGTATTATTACAATTGAAGATGCCGCTGAATTAAAATTAAAACAAGAGCATGTAATTTCTTTAGAAACTAGAACTTCAAATTATGAAGGGACAGGAACTGTAACCATTAGGGATTTAGTAATAAATTCATTAAGAATGCGTCCAGACCGTATCATCGTTGGTGAAGTTCGTGGTAAAGAAGCTTTTGATATGTTACAAGCTATGAATACTGGCCATGATGGAAGT
Organism: uncultured Muribaculaceae bacterium; assembly: GCA_964538005.1. Classification (GTDB taxonomy): domain Bacteria; phylum Bacillota_I; class Bacilli_A; order RF39; family UBA660; genus Coprosoma. The sequence goes on along the minus strand of CAZIDO010000025.1, from coordinate 9,470 downwards.
ATGACAACCATGCATGCTAATGGACCAGAAGATGCTTTAAATCGTTTAGAAACAATGGTTTTAATGGCAGGTATTGAAATACCAATCAATGCAATTAGAGAATATATTGAAAATGCTTTAGACATTGTTGTTCAAATTCAAAGATTTAGCGATGGACGTCGACGTTTAACCAGTATTAGTGAAATAGTTGGCATGAAAAATGGCGAAATAATTCAAAAAGAAATATTTAAATTTAAACAAAATGGTACCATGGCTAATGGGGATGTTAATGGTGAATTCTTAATGCATAAATATACACCAAAAGTATTTGATAAAATCAAAGCTAAAGGTATAGATGACATTGATGATATTTTTTAATAAGTAGGAGGGCTATTATGGTAGAAGGTGGAATATTTAGTATAAGTAACACTGACAAACCGACAAACAAAGATTTAGTTGTCGCTTTTTCACCTGCCCAAAATACTGTAAAATACACATACAATGTTCATAAAAATGGTAAAGTAGTAAATACCAACACAGTAAATAATAATAAACCATGTAATATTTATTTAACTGAAACAGGAAATTATCACATATCAGTAACTGCATATGATATAAATAATAATCAGTTAACAGTAAACAGTGGTACTTACGTTATTGACAAAGTCGCCCCAGTTCTTAACGTCGGTGAAAATTATATAGAGATTTATAAAGGCGATAATATCCTTATCGATGAAGGAATATCAGCCAAAGATAATGTTGATGGTGATATCACTGGTAAAATAATAAATAATTCTAAAGAACTTAATTTAGATGTAGCTGGTAAACATACATTAACGTATACTGTCAGTGATGATGCTGGTAATATGATTAGTAAATCAGTAACTATTGATGTTATGAATAATCAAAATAATCTGTTATTTATTCAAGGCATGATAATTGTTATTTTATTAGTTTTAGTATTTATAATAATGCGTTTCCGTAACTCTCTAAGAATTGAAAAAAGAATAAGTAATCACATTATTAACCCAATCAAAGATAATACTGTTTCAATAATTGATAAAATAATTGCCATTTATCATAAAATTTGTAACCGAATTATTAAATATATAGATAAGTCAGTAATTGCTTTAAAATACGCTAAAAAGTTAGATAAATATGCAGTAGTTGCTACCATAAACAATAATGGTAAACAAATATTAGCCGGTAAATTAATAATTGCTATTATTTTCTTATTAATTGCCATTTTCTCAACTACAATTCAATTGAAATTGTTATCGCCTTATGAAATTGTCTTTCCATTGCTAGTTGGGTTCTTTGTTTTAGACATAATATATATATTAAAATATCGCAGTTTTAGAGCAAAATTAGAAAATGATTTGTTATCAGCAATTATTGTGATGAACAACGCTTTTAAAGCCGGAAGAAGTATTAGTCAAGCTATTGAAATTGTCAGTACCGAAATCGAAGGACCAATCGGAAGAGAATTTTCCAAAATGAGTTTAGAACTTTCATATGGTTTAGGCATAGATGTTATTTTTAAAAGGTTTTCAGAACGAATTAATTTAGAAGAAGTAAATTATTTAACCGCGTCATTAACAATTTTAAATAAAACAGGTGGTAATATAATTGAAGTGTTTTCTTCAATTGAAAAAACCTTATTTAATAAAAAGAAACTTCGTTTAGAGTTAAAATCCTTAACTGGAAGTAGTAAGATAATTGTTTATGTATTATTTATGGTTCCGTTCTTATTTATCTTATTTATTAGTTTAATCAATAGTGAATACTTCATTCCATTCTTAACTACCCAACTGGGCGTTATATTAGCAATTGGCATGATTATATACTATATTATTTTTGTTATTTGTGTCCGAAAAATAATGAGGGTGGTGATATAAATGGATGATAAGCATAAATTTATTACGAAGATATATCGTAAAAGAGAAATAGATGATATTGAAGAAAAAATAACAAGTTTAGGTAAAGATACATCATTTGATACCATTTCATTTTGTAATATTCGTCTATTCACTACGATTATAGTTTTCATCTTACTTTTATATACCACTAAAATAGGGTATATATACGCGCCATTCGTTTCAATTGGCTATTATTATTTATTTTACTATGTTTTTATTACCAAAAGGTTGAAACAGAGAACAGCAAAATTAGATTATCAAGCTTTACAATTTTTTGAAATTTTAACTTTAACTTTAGAATCAGGACGTAATTTGGAACAATCTTTGAAGGTAACCTGTGATAATGTTGATTCTGAATTATCTGATATTTTCAAACGAGCTTTATTTGAGATGAATTTTGGTAAATCATTAATCGAAGCTTTAGAAGATATTAAAAAGACAATTCCTTCAGAAACAATTAATAACATTATTTTGAATATTACACAAACAAATCAATTTGGTAATAGTATCTTAGATACAATGTATAATCAAATTGATTTCTTAAGGGAAAAACAAATATTAGAAATAAAAGGGCAGATTAATAAAATACCAAACAAAGTTAGTATTATTTCAGTTGTATTTATTATTCCACTAATTATGGTGCTTATTTTAGGTCCATACTTAATCGGTATAATTGGATAGGAGGAATTTATGTATTATTTAATAGGAATTAAAGGGACTGGTATGAGTGCATTAGCCGCTATTCTTCACGATTTAGGTTACGAAGTAATGGGGAGTGATGTCGAAACTCCTTTGTTTACTGAAAAGGGTTTAAAGACAAGAAATATTAAAATTTTACCGTTTAACGAAAAAAATATTAAAGAAGATATGATTATTATTAAGGGTAATGCTTTTAAAGATAATCATGTTGAAGTAGAAAAAGCTATAGAATTAGATTTAACGATTCATACTTATCAAGAAATGGTGGCTAAATTGACTAAAATGTTTATGACCATTACAGTAGCTGGGTGCCATGGAAAAACTTCAACAACATCAATGCTAAGCCATGTATTAAATAATTTAGTAGGTTGCAATTACTTAATTGGTGATGGTAGTGGATTTGCCAGTAAGGAAAATAAATATTTTGCTTTAGAAGCTTGCGAATATAAAAGACATTTTTTAGAATATCAACCTTATTATGCTATTATAACTAATATTGAATTGGATCATATTGATTATTTTAAAGACATTGATGATGTTATTGACGCTTATCAGGAATATGCCAATAACGCTGAAAAAATGGTTATTGCTTGCGGTGATGACCAATATACCCATAGTTTAGAGATTAATAAACCGATTTTCTACTATGGGACTGATGATGATAATGATATTTTAGCAAAAGATGTTACTTATACTAAAGCTGGAACAAGTTTTGATGTCTTTGTTGAAGATAACTACTATGGTCACTTTGATTTACCTATTTATGGAAAACATCAATTACTTAATTCTTTAGCAGTTATTAGTGTTTGTTATTACGAGAGATTAGAAGCTAAAGAAGTTGCTAAAGAATTAAAAACCTTTGAAGGTGCTAGAAGAAGATTTTCAGAAACAATAATTGGTGATAATGTAGTAATCGACGATTATGCTCATCATCCAACTGAAGTAAAAGTAACAATTAAAGCAGCAAAACAAAAATACGAAGATAAACAAATTGTTGCCGTATTTGGACCTCATACATATACTAGAACAAAAGAATTTGCTGAAGATTATATTGAATTATTAAGTACGGTTGATAAAGCTTATATCTTAGATATTTATGGATCTAGAGAAGATAAACAAGAAGACGATATAACTAGCGAAGACTTAATAAAAAACATACCAAATGCTGAACATATTGGTACCCAGGAAGCGAATAAATTATTGCAACATAAAAACGCTGTTATATTATTTATGAGCGCTAACGACATATCAATTTTAGAAAATGATTATATAGAAAAATATAAAGAGACTACAAACTAGTCTTTTTTGACATTATATAAACAAATAAGTTATGAGAAGGTAACTTCTTTTTTTTCTTTAAATAGTGTATAATATTCATTAGGTGATTAGATGTTTGATAGACTTGAATTATTAATTGGAGATAAAATCAATATATTAAAAAACAAAACCGTTTTGTTAATCGGACTAGGCGGAGTAGGTGGATATGCTTTTGAAAGTTTAGTCAGAAGTGGAATAGGAACTATTATAGTAGTAGATAATGATAAAATAGATGTAACTAACCTTAATAGACAAATACTTGCTTTAAAATCAAATGTCGGTAGTAATAAAGTAGATATTGCTGAAAAACGTGCTAAAGACATTAATTCAGAATGTAAAACAATTAAAATAAAAGAATTTATAACTAAAGAAAATATAAATATATTATTTAAAAATAATATAGACTTTCTAATTGATGCCGAAGATACAATGGAAGTGAAAAAACTAATAATCAAAGAATGTTTAAATAGAAAAATTAAATTTATATCAGCTATGGCACTGGGAAATAAAATGGACGCTAGTAAAGTTGAAATAATCAATTTAAATAAAACAACATATGATCCAATTGCTAAAAATTTGAGATTGTTTGTAAAAGAAGAAAAAATAAAGAAAAAAATAATGGTTATTGCTTCAAGCGAAAAGCCATTAAAAAATAAACCAGTAGGTTCCAATGCTTTTGTACCAGCGGTGGCAGGACTGCTGTGTACTAGTTATGTAATTAATGAACTATTAAAGGAGGATAATCATGGATAATTATTTAATACAGCAAATAAAAAAATTACAAGGTAATGTCCTAGGAATAGGGAACTTCAATGAAAAAGTAAAAAAAGCTATTGAAGATAATAAAAGTATTGAAGAATGTTTTTTACTAGAAGAAACAAGTAAAAAATTAACCAAAAACAAATTAAGGTTCTTTAATCGCAAACGCAAAGTAAATATAAAAAAATTAAGAAAAACATTTAAAAAGAAGAGTATTGATACCACAATAGCAAATTACAAAACAATAATTGAATTTCAAAAATGGTTTGTCCGTGAAAGTATATATATAACACATGAAAAAATATATATTTATGGAGAGAAAATTGAACTAGAGGATTTGATTAAAAAGTATAAAAGATATACTAAAAATATTGAATTAAAAGAAGAAAATGATGAATTTGTTTTAGAAATAAATTGTGAAAACACAAAAACAAATAAATTAAAAGACATTGGATACTGGTGGGTAGATACTGCTACTAGCTTTATCGATTTCTTAACTTTAATATTAGCAAATTGACAAATAGCCAATAAAATGATAAAGTATTAGCGCACGAGAGAGAAATCTCAAAAAGGGGGAAAGAAAATGAGCAGAGAAAATTATGCGGTAGAAATGATTCAAAGGGATTTAGCGCCATATTTCATCGCTGATGAACAACAGGAAGAATATAAAGAAGGAAAACATGGAGCATATGACGTAATTGTCGATGATCCAACTGGTATAAAAAAACTTAGATTTAATGAAGGAAATAATTATACATTGTACATTGACGACTTTGATGAAAATTGTGAAATGACGCTGCTTTTTCCAAGCTCTACAGTTGTCATTCCACCATATAAAGAAAAAAATTCTAAAATTAAGGTAGTTGCTAAAAGAGTTATATTTGGTGCTGATAAAATTGAAAAACCAGATTTATTAGCAGCCTTAATGATGACAAAAAGCGGAATGTCAAGACATGTTTTACAAGCTATCGAAGAACTAGCTATTGATGCTCCATTAGCAACGGCTACATATCATGGATTAGATATCGTTGCCAGAGAAGTTTTACCAATCGGTGACCGCATTATTTTAGCTAATTCATCTATAGAAGCTTCGCATTGGTTGCCAACAGATACCGATGTAGTTCTATTAACAAGTATGGAAATGATAGAAACTGGAAAAGCTTATACCAAACAATCGTAATGATTGTTTTTTATTGTCTTTTTTGTTATAATAAATAAAGTGTAAGGTGATAGTATGTACTTAAAAGAAATAAAATCGCAAGGATTTAAATCATTTGCGGATAAAACAGATATTGAATTAACTAATGGCATAACTGGGATAGTTGGACCTAATGGATCTGGAAAGAGTAACGTCGTAGACGCTGTTAGATGGGTTTTAGGGGAACAATCAGTAAAATCATTACGTGGCGATGGCAACATGACAGATGTCATTTTTTCTGGCAGTAAAAGTCGTAATGCCATGAATGTTGCGTCAGTTACTTTAGTATTTGATAATCAAGATAAATATTTACCATTAGAATATGACGAAGTAGCAATAAAAAGAAGAGTATATAAAGATGGAACAAATGAGTATTTTTTAAATAACGAAAGATTTAGATTAAAAGATATTACTAATTTATTACTAGATAGTGGGATTGCCAAGGAAAGCTTCAATATTATTTCACAAGGTAAAATCGAATCAATAATCAGTAGTAAACCAGCAGAACGAAGAATAATATTCGAAGAAGCTGCTGGCGTATTAAAGTATAAAAAAAGAAAAGAAGAAGCAATTAGAAAACTAGAAAAAACTCATAACAATGTCAGTAGGATAAATGATATAATAAACGAATTAGAACCACAGATAGAACCTCTAAAAGAAGCAAAAGAAAAAGCTTTAGAATATACTTTAGCTAAAGAAGAGTTAGAAGAAGTAGAAATCGCTTTAATAACTGAAGATATAACTAAAATAAATTATGAATATCAAGTCAATAAAGAAAAGATTGATGCTTTAAATAATGAGATTTTAAAACTTTCAACTTCAAGTACCGCCAGTGAAGCCAAAATAGAAGAATTTAAAACGAATATTGCTAAATTAGATGAACAAATAAAAGAAGTTCAAAATAACATATTAGAATTAACAACTAAAGCTGAAAAACTAAATAGTCGTAAAGCCATCATAACCGAACGAAAAAATTATGAGGTTGACGACACAAAATTACATACTACAATTGTAGAATTAAAAGAAAAAAGTTATCAACTTAAAAATGAGATTAACACTATAGAAACAGATATCATTAATATTAATAAGGAAAATACGGAATCACAAAACAAATTAAAAGAAAACACCCTAAAATTAAATAAATTAAAAGAAAATAAAAAACATGTAGAATTTAATTTAACTAATAACATTAGACATAAACATAATTTAGAAATCAAAGCTGAAAATCTAAAAGAAAACATTGAAAATGGGGGATTACTTCCAAATGCCGTTAGAAGTGTTTTAACTAATCCTAAATTAAGAGGAATTCATAATGTTTTAGGAGAATTATTAGAAACAGAAGAAAAATATTCATTAGCGGTTTCAACTGCTTTAGGCTTTAGTACTAATAATATTATCGTCGATGATGATAAATCAGCGAAAGAAGCCATTAATTATTTAAAAAATATTGGAAGAGCAACTTTCTTCCCATTAAATATTATTAAACCAAAATTCATTGATAATGAAACTTTAAATATCATGAATCATGAACCATATTTTGCTTGTGTTGCCAGTGATTTAGTGCAATGTGAAAATATATACAAAAATATTATCTTAAATCAATTAGGGAATGTAATTGTAACTGAAAATATTGACGATGCGACAAAATTAAGTAAAAAAATTAATTATCGTTATCGTATTGTGACCATAGATGGAGAAGTAATTCATGTAGGTGGTTCAATGACTGGTGGTAAACAGGCAAAAACTAGAAATGTTATTAGTGAACGTTATGAACTAGAAATAACTTTAAAAGACATCAATAATTTACTTGAAATAATTAAAGAAGAAGAAAATGAGATAAATGAAATTGATCATCAATTAAGTTCATATGAAGATAAGATATATTTAATAAATAAAGAAGTTTTGCTTAAAAACGATACAATCAATAATAAGCAAAACAATATAGTAATTATTAAAGATAGTTTAGAAAAAATAAACTTAGATATTAATGGAACAACCAATATTATCGATGGTGTTTTATCAAAAGAAGAAGAAGATATCATTGCTGAATACTACGAAACCATAAAACTAAAAGAAGAAAAAGAAAAAGAGCTAGCAGTTTTAATGAAAAAGAAAGTATCTGAGAATGAATCATTAGATGAATATGAACTATCAGTAAAACGTGAAAATAGTTCACATAACACTAAAATAAATGAATTAAAAGAGTTAGAAATTAGTGTTAACCGTATGGATGTTAAATTAGATAATTTACTTAATATTTTAACAGAAACTTATAGTATGACTTATGAAAAAGCCAAAGATAACTATAAATTAGATATCGATTATAATTTAGCAAAAACAAAAGTAAATAGTTTAAGAAGAAAATTAAAAGAACTGGGAATTGTCAATTTAGCCGCGCCAGAAGAATATGAAAGAGTAAGTACAAGATATGAATTCTTAATGGGGCAAATAGAAGATTTAACTAATGCCGAAAACACTTTATTAGAAATCATTGATGAAATGGATAAAGTAATGGTTAGGGAATTCAATGAAACATTTAAAACAATTAATGAAAATTTTGAAATAACCTTTAAAGAATTATTTAAAGGTGGTACGGCAACTTTAAAATTAACTGAACCTAGTAATTTATTAGAAACAGGAATTGAAATTATTGCTAGTCCACCAGGTAAAAAATTAAGTAGTATTTCATTACTATCAGGTGGGGAAAAAACCTTAACTGCAATTAGCTTATTATTTGCAATTATTAAATCAAGACCCGCGCCTTTCTGTATCTTAGATGAAGTAGAAGCCGCGTTAGATGAAGTAAATGTTGACACCTTTGGTCAGTATGTTACTGGCTTAAAAGGAAAATCACAATTTATAATAATTACCCATAAGAAAAAAACAATGGAATATGCTGATGTATTATATGGTATAACCATGCAAGAATCAGGGGTAAGTAAATTAGTAAGTGTTAAATTAGAAGAAATAGAGAAATAATTCTATTTCTTTTTGCATAAATTGACATATAACGAGTTTTTTGTTATTATATTGGCAAGGAAGTGGTAGTATGGATAAAATAGATGGTACACCAACTGAATTTGAAAATGTTGGGACACAGAAATTAAAAATCGGTGCATTATTTGCAATTCCCGCTGCTATCGCATTAGGAACTGGTTTTACTTTAATGAGTAATGGTGTGACCCCAGGTGTGGCTCTTGCTGCTAGTTCAGCAGTTGCTATAATAACAACTGGCATCGAAATGATTCCTTTTGCCATAAGTGATAGAATACAACAACATACTGAAGAAAATTCAGGTCATTCTTTAAATTTTAAAATTGATTAAACATATATTTAAATAAACATAATATTTTGTAGTAAGGAGTAGATTTTTATGAGACAGACCCCAGAAAATGCCCCAAAAACCGTAATAGCAAGTATTACAGGTAAATTTAAAGCTATAAAGGAAACACCTAGACGAAATCCAGATACGGAAGAAGATGAAGCTAATTATAATCCGGCTTATGGCAGAGATACCTATAGTTATAGTCAACCAGAAAAACCTAAATCACGTGTATTTGTTCCAAAAAGTCAAACGCCAAAAAGATAGTTAATTATCT
>CAZIDO010000024.1:0-13104 GCA_964538005.1 uncultured Muribaculaceae bacterium | reverse complement strand
ATCTCATACACATTATACCCCCCCCCCCCCTGAGAAAATCAATATTTTAAAACGAAGTTTACAGAAAAATTGACATTAATTTGGTAAAAAGCGTAAAAGTCTGTAAATGATTTTGTATGATTGCATAAAAAAAAGCCTTTTAGCTTTTCTAATATACAGTAATTAATTCTTTAATGTCCTCTTTACTTATTTCAGCTCCACTATAATTACTTAAACTAATTGAAACAACATATCCATCTTTAGGATAATAAGCTGTTGCTACTGTTTCTTTAGCTGTCTTGTTATATTGATAACATTTGATTTCTTTACCATTTACTTTAACTGTGTATTCTTTATCTTTAACGTGTTTATAATCACCTGAATTTTTCATTTCCTCGACAATTTCTTTGTCCATTTCATATGCATCTTTTACATTTGATAAATAAATTGAATATTGAACGATGTTATCATTATTTACATATGTTTTTGAAGTATCAGTCTCTGCTGACAATGTATATCCTTTTGGACTATTATAGCTTATTTTCGTACCACCATATGATAAATATGAATTGCCTTCTCCACTATAATATCTACCAGTAATAATTTCTTTAAAGTAACTAACACTGCTAGGAATATTAACGGCCACTACAAGACCTAAAACAAAAGCAATACCTAAAAATATTAATATAACTACTCCATCTGAAATAGTTTTCTCTTTTTCAAATTCTTTTTCATGATTCCAGTATTGATACTCTAAAATAATTGCGCTAATTAAATACGGAATAACATATAAATATAAAATACCAAAGGTCAAATCTGCTAATAAACACCAAGGAATAAAACTAATAATCATGGCGTAAAAATTTAATCTTCTACCACTAACAATATCAAATGTTTTTGATAATATTTCTTTATTGGTTAACTTTTGATTTTCTAAATATACCGCTGGAATAAGTAAATAGATTGGTAAAACTACTAATAAAAGAATAAAATTAATAATAAGTCCAATTAACGGTATCAGACCTAATATTCCAAAAAAGACTGCTAAAACAAAAACCATTATACTATATAAAGTAATAAATTTCTTATGACCTTTTACTAAAGCATAAAGATCTTTTACTTTTATTTCTTGGCCTTTTATATTATTCATTACCATATTAATAAATCCTAATAAAAGTGGTGAAATTAACGAAATAATAATTGCCATAATTAAAACATTAACAAAATGAATATCAAAATTATATCCCATAATATTTCCAAATAAAATGGCACAAAGACTAAGTACGATTGTCGTTATAGCAATAATTAAAAGGCTTATAGCTATTGTACCTTTTTTTAAATTTCTTGCATGTTCTTTTATGTTTTTGCGAACTGTTCCTTTTATACTTCCCATATTTAACCTCCTATTATAGATATTATAACGTTTTATTAAAGTAATTGTCAATTGCGAAAAATAGCAAATATTTTTATCGCTTTTATTTTGTAAAAAAATGCCCGTCCTGACATATAATTAACTGGTGATGGACTAGTGTTTTTTAAAAATATACATAGTAGAATGAAAATAGTTTTAGTTGTTATAATTGTTTTATTTATTGTAATCATTGGCAAAGTCTTTTACATTCAAGTCATTGATTATAAAAAATTAAACAGTTATGCCGAAAATTTGTGGAGTCGTAATTTACCCGTCAAGGCTGACCGGGGTATTATATACGACCGTGATGGTGGCGTATTGGCAGATAACATTACAACCACTTCTTTAGTAGTAGTTCCTAATCAAATAAAAGAGAAAAAAGGTACAACCCAGAAACTTGCTAAAATCCTTAATGTCAGTTATGACGAAATGTACAAACACATAAATAAGCGAACATCAATTGAAAGGGTTCATCCAGAAGGAAGGCGTCTTTCATATGAAGTTGCTGATAAAATTAGACAGTTAAAATTAGAGGGGGTTTATTTAGTTAAGGAGTCTCAACGATATTATCCATTTGATACTTATATGTCCCATACTTTAGGCTATGTTGGTATCGATAATCAAGGGTTAAGTGGTCTAGAATTAATGTACGATAATTACTTAACTGGGAAAGATGGTGCGATTAAATATTTTAGTGACGCCAAAGGAAATAAATTAAAATTGTCTGAAGTTTATGAAAAACCCCAAGATGGCATGAACTTAACTTTGACAATCAATAAAGAAATTCAAGCATCAATTGAACGTGAATTAAATAATGCGGTTACTAAATATAATCCTGACCGGGTAATTGCTTTAGCAATGGATCCAAATTCAGGAGAAATTTTAGGGATGTCAGCTAGACCTAATTTTTCTCCAAACAATTATCAAAAATATACAATTGAAGAAATAAATCGTAATTTACCAATATGGGCGACTTACGAACCAGGAAGTACTTTTAAAATCATTACTTTAGCTGCCGCTTTAGAAGAAGGTAAAGTTGATTTACAAAAAGATACTTATAATGACTCCGGAAGTATTAGAGTCGAAAATGCTAATTTACATTGTTGGAAGCATGGCGGTCATGGTCACGAAACTTTCTTAGAAGTCGTTGAAAATTCTTGCAATCCAGGTTTTGTTGTTTTAGGACAAAAACTTGGAAAAGAAACATTATTCGACTATATTAAAAGGTTTGGATTCGGTAGTAAAACCGGAGTTGATTTAAATGGAGAAAGTAGCGGTATTTTATTTAAACTAGATAAAGTAGGTCCAGTAGAACTAGCAACAACAGCTTTTGGTCAAGGTGTATCAGTTACCCCTATTCAACAAGTTACCGCCGTTAGTGCAGCTATTAATGGAGGAATTTTATATAAACCTTACATTGTTAAAAGTATAAATGAACCAGAAACTAATACAGTAATTAAAGAAACTAAAAAAACAGTTGTTAGAAAAGTTATTAGTGAAAAGACTAGTGAACAAGTTCGCTATGCATTAGAAAGTGTCGTTAGCAACGGTACTGGACGAACAGCTTATATTGATGGTTACCGTGTTGGTGGTAAAACTGGTACAGCTCAAAAAGTTCAAGATGGACGCTATATGGTTAATAATTATATTTTATCATTTATTGGATTTTTACCAGCTGATAATCCTAAAGTTGTCGTTTATTTTGCCATTGATAATCCTAAAGGTGTTCAACAATTTGGTGGCGTTATTGCCGGCCCCCCAGCTAAAGCTATTTTATCCGATTCCATTAAGGCACTAGACATTAAAAAACCAACTGGTGGCATGGAAAAAGAATATATGTATACCGACAAAAAATATAAAACAGTTCCTGATGTTATTGGTAAATCTCGAAATGACGCAACTAAAGATTTAAAAGATTTTAATACCAGTTTTGAAGGCAGTGGTGAATCAATTACTTATCAATCACCAGAAGCTGGTACACGTATTTATGAAGGAGAAACAGTTAGATTATTTACAAATTAAGGAGGGATTAAATGTTAACTAAATCAATTATGGCCATGTTAATCGGCTTTGTTCTTGCTGTTATAATCGCTATTATCTTAATCCCTCTTTTAAAGAAAGCCCATGCCGGTCAAAGTATTAGTGAATATTTAAGAAAATCTCATAGTAAAAAACAAGGGACTCCGACAATGGGCGGTCTAATATTTATTATTCCAACAATACTTGTTATGATTGTTTTAGTTTTACTTGATAAAATTCATTTTAGTTATACCTTACTAATTATTTTATTTACTTTACTCAGTTATACTTTAATTGGGTTTATCGATGATTATTTAATTATTAAAAAACATGATAATAAAGGCTTAACTAAAATGACTAAATTGTTATTACAAATAATTGTTGCTATTATATTTTTCTATTTATTTATGAAAGGTGGCAACGAACCTTTACTTTGGATTCACTCGCTAAATTTTAAATTAGATATTGGATTTTTATATGGATTATTTATTTTATTTGTTTTAGTCGCTGGCAGTAATGCCGTTAATTTAACAGACGGTTTAGATGGTTTAGCTGGTGGTTTATCGATTATTGCTTTTGCTACTTTTGGGATTATCGCTTGGAATACTGGATGGTTAGATGGTTATGAAGATATTGCAATTTTAGCTTTTGTTTTGGTTGGATCCTTAATTGGTTTTTTGATTTTCAATATTAATCCCGCTAAAGTATTTATGGGCGATACTGGTTCTTTAGCTCTAGGCGCTACCTTAGGAGCATATGCTATTATGACCAGGCATGAAGTATTATTAGTTTTAATCGGAATTGTCTTTGTTATTGAAACATTAAGTTGTATTATTCAAATGACTTATTTTAAGTTTACACGGAAACGAATTTTTCCAATGACCCCTATTCACCATACTTTTGAAAAAAAAGGTATGCGGGAAGTTGACATTGTTAGAATGTTTTGGCTTATTGGTTTAATTGCCGCCATGTTAGCGCTTACATATGGGGTGATATTATGAAAAAAATGAATATATCTTTATTTATTTTAGTTATTTTACTTTCTATTTTTGGACTAGTAATGATTTATTCAGCTTCATATGTATGGGCCGATTATAAATTTGATGATGCTTTTAAATATGTTAAAAATCAAGGAATGTTTTTAATTATTGGAATTATTTTAATGTATTTTATTAGTAAGGTCCATTTTGAAAAATATTATAAATATGCAAATAAAATATTTGCGGTATGTTTTATCTTATTAGTTTTAGTTTTATTTTTAGGAACTGAACGTAATGGTAGTAAAAGTTGGTTTGGAATTGGTTCTTTTGGGATTCAACCTAGTGAATTTATGAAATTAGCAATGATTATTTTTACTAGTAAATATTTGTATAATAACCGAAAAGATATTGGAAATATTAAAAAAGGAGTTATTCCTATTTTAGCTGTTACGCTCCTTGTTTTTGGTTTAATTATGTTACAGATTTTGGAACAGGATTAATTTTAGTTATGGCTGTTGTTGGGCTTTTATTTGTCGGTGGCGTCAATATGAAATTTTTCTTGAAGGTTGGTCTTTTAGGAGTTGGGGGTATTGTGGGTTTGATTATGGCCGCCCCCTACCGGCTTCAACGAATATTATCATTTTTAAATCCATGGAGTGATCCTTTAGGAAGTGGTTTTCAAATTATTCAGTCTTTATACGCGATTGGCCCAGGCGGTTTATTTGGGTTTGGTTTAGGTGGTTCTAGGCAAAAACATTTCTATTTACCAGAACCACAAACGGATTTTATCTTTTCGATCATTAGTGAAGAGTTTGGATTTCTAGGCGTTTTAATTGTCGCTGGTTTATTTATTGCTATTATTGTTATTGCTATTAAAATTGCTTTGAAATGTGAAAATCTGTTTGGTAAGTATTTAGCATTTGGTATTATATTTGCCTTAGGCTTTCAAGCATTACTTAATTTGATGGTTGTTGTTGGCTTAATTCCTGTTACAGGAGTTACTTTACCATTTTTAAGTTATGGAGGATCTAGTTTGTTAATTACTTTAGTGAGTATTGGAATTATTTTAAATATTAGTCGGCATCAAAAAAATTGATGCTTTTTTCATAAAAAAAGGACTTATGTCCTTAATTTTGTTTATAAATCCCCTTTGTAGAAATATACATCTAATGCTTTATCTGAGTAAGTTGGCTTAGAAACATCCTTGTCTAATAAATTCCCAATATAATATATTAAAAATTGGGATGCAACTAATAAATCAAATTCACATTTTATACCATCATATTTACTTTTTAAAATAATATTACTGTCGTTTTTTAAATACTTCAGTAATTTCCCTTCATATTTACTAGGCGTATTTTGTTCAAAATAAATATTGGTTTTTGAGCTCACATGTTCATAATTAATAAATCTTCCATGAGAAAAATTTTTCTTTTCGTGCATCAATACATTAAAAATACCAGATTCTATTATCTTACTTTCTAAATCTAAAGCACCACTAGATGTAAAATCACCATAGAAAATATTAATAAATTCGTGATTCTTTAAAATGGATTTTAGAAAATTTCTGTTTTCTTTAAAATAGTTATTAAAATATCCATTCCAATAATCAATCGATTCCTCGACAAATTTAATTGTTGTTTTGATTTTTTGGGATTTAAAATATAAACTTAGGAATAAGGCCGCTGGAGCAACCGCGCCCTCGAATGAGAGGAATCCCCTTTCACTGGTTTTGTTATTATCTGTCCTATAACTTAAAATGTGGTCTTTGAGAAATTGGGTTTTAAATAGAACCTTAGAAACTTCTCCTTTTGTAATTATATATTTCTTATTAACATCAATAGAGTTGGTTCCTGATAATAAATCATTGGTTGTACCGGAATATGAAAATAAAAATATTTTATCAACGTTTGTGTTATTCCTATATAATACATCTCTTGGTAACATTGCCTGTGTATTTGTCCCATACATTTGATTAATTATCTTTGATGCAAAATTTGCAGCAGCAAAAGATCCACCAGTTCCTACAAACAATGCTGTATTAGTATTTTTAAAATCAATACCACTAATGTCTTTTAAGGCGGTACTATTTAAAGCATTTAATACGCGGACTTTTAAATTATTAATATTAATATTACTTCTTTTAATTTGCTTTCGTTCTAATACTTCAAATTCTTCACAAATGCAATTATTGGATATTTTCTTTATTTTGTATAGTTTCTGAATATGTCCTCTAGCCCCCATACATTTTACAACTCGCTTAGTTAAATTTGTAGCATTAGTAAAAGCTTTATCAATATATTCTTTATTAACTGTACCATTGTTTTTAATGTATTCACTTATATATACTGAAAAAAATGCATCTCCTGCGCCTGTTGAATCAATTTCTGTTGCGGAATCTTTTAATTTTTTGTGAATAATTGTATCATTAAAAATAAAATCTGCACCGCGGCTTCCTCGTGTCACAATTAATAATTTTGATTGTAACAATTTGAAAACATCTTGTAAACTACTAAGCCCAAATCTTTTCAACAAATATTTTTCAACGCGTTCATTTAAATTAATAATACAAAATTGTTTCTGAAAAATTTTTCTAATCTGTTGGTCATTAAAATTTTCCAATTCGAAATATTGACCCAAATCCAACATTTTTATATTATCAAAAATATTAATGATTTGAAGATTTATTTTATTTAAATTATCAAAAAGTAGTATATCATTTTGTTGGATTTTGGTTTTTACAGCATTTGGACTAATCAAACTATCATCGTACCATTTTTTTGTATTACATAATGGGCATCTTTTTTTTGAAGTAAACATTAGCTTACCGTCATCGCCAAAATATGAAACATGAAAACATCTAGTGTTTATGTCATGCCTTATTATATTTGTAGTGTCCACAGATAATGATGCTAAACTGTTTACAGCTATTTTGCCAGCCGAATCATTTCCACAGGCACCAAAAACCATCGTTTCGTGTCCCATGACTGCCAGATTAGCAATTATGTTATGAACCGACATCCCCCCACACGCTCCTAATAATTGATTGTTTTTATAATAATAATCAGTTACTAAATCTCCAACGCCAACAACGCGCATATAATCACTTCCTTTGCTTTTTCTTGAAACTATGCCTTTTCAATTATTTTAGTTCGTCCTCTAATACTGGATACTTCAGTATCTTCTTTAAAATCATGATTTTTATATAAATATTGTAATATATTATTTCTTGGGATGTCAAATACCCCCAGTGAATCCTCATAATCATCATTAGTATTTTCATCACGCCAGCTATATGGGCTTGGAAAACATAGCCCATTAATGAAATCAAAAAAGAATCTATAATCAACAGCACCGTGATTTTCCATAAACATTTGACTAATACGATTAACACTAGGATACCTAACAATAGCTACATTATTAACTTCAATATTGTTATCATACATAGTATTCAAAGCTAATTGCATTGTTTTAGCAGTTAACAAATTATCATCAGCTAATATATATCTTTTTGATGGGTCAATTCCATAAAACTGAATTCCACCATAATCTTCAATTGCAAATGATCTGACTTCAAGCGCATGTTTATTTTGATATCCGGTTATATTGCTACCAAATTTTAAAACAGAAACTTGTCTAATATCTTGGTTAACTATACTATATATAACAGGTAACTCCAAGCCACCATAACAAAGACCACATACACCTATCTCTTTATCAATTATCATTTCACTTTTCTCAGACGCCAAATCCATAGCAATATAATTTTCAGCAAAATTATCAATTTCTCTATATACTCTAAAATCTTTAGAATAATCATTTTTATCTGGTTGCTGAATAAATTCTAATGAATATCTACTAATAGATGGCACAGTTTTTTTCAGTATATCCTGCACAGTATTTCCATTTAAATTATAATTATCTTTAAAACAAATATCTGCCATTAATTTATTGTTTGCTAATAAAATATGATAGAATTCTCCGATCAGACTATCTTCTGGTAATGATTCAAAGTCAAGCATAACATTTTGATTGCCGTACATTTCACTTATTAATGAATTAATACAAATTAATGCTATATTT
This sequence comes from uncultured Muribaculaceae bacterium, assembly GCA_964538005.1. GTDB lineage: Bacteria > Bacillota_I > Bacilli_A > RF39 > UBA660 > Coprosoma. The sequence continues at coordinate 4,632 of CAZIDO010000024.1, read as the reverse complement.
CTGATATTATCTAATATTCCTAAGGTCATCACTCTGTTATATGTAACCTCAAAATCCAGTTCATTTCCAGATAATGCTTTCAAACTATGTTCAAAAAATAAGCGATAATTACTGAACCATGTTAAAATGTCATCTTTTGTTAAAATTTCTTCATATTTTTTTTTCATACGATTATATTTTTTTTGACGAACAGCTAAAAAATTATAATATGTTTTTGAGCCTCTCAACAATATACTATTATTTGTATATAAAGAAAACCCCCGGTTACCATCTTGCTTATATTCCCATAGTTTCTTTAATGAATTACTATCATCAATTAACTCCCATTCATACATTGGTAGATATAAACCTCCTATTTGGGGTTTAAAGATACCATCCACTCCATTAAATTGGGCAAAATTTTTGTCAATTATTTCATTGTATCTTTGTAGGTGTTCAATTCTCCCTTTGTTAATCATCATTTCCATTTGAGAATATTCTTTTCTATAACGATTTTCAATAGCTTTCTCCAAACAAATTGTAGGTAAAATTTTAGCCACACTTAGCAAATGTTTTGTTGCCTCAACACCATTTAAAACAATACCTTCGTTATTTACAATTGGAAAACAACTGGTTAAACTATTACTTGTTTCTTTTACACTAAAACCTTGAGGACAATTGAGCATTGCATAATCATTTCCGTCTATTCCTCCGCAATCACCAATCCTTAACATTGAATTTTCTGGTACGCCAATTATTCTTTCAGTTTCTTCAATTGCTTCTTTTTTATTAGCAACTCCAATTTGAAAATCGGTATATCCATTCCAATGTCCTTTGGTAACATTTAAATGTTCAGAATGTTGATCATCAATGATTTTGTCTATAGTTGTACGTAATATATCAATAATCTGCTTATCTTTAGTTTTCAGAACCAGTCTAATATTCATTAATTGCTGAGTATCACTCACATAGGAGTATGATATATCAAAATATTTTCCTAACAAGTGTAAATATTTTTCCTCTATTTGTTTTTTTACATCATTTAATTTTGCTAATTCTTCAACTTCAGATAGCATTATTGACTGATCAAATAATGTTCCACCATTATTACTTGAAGAGAATAATCTAGCACCATCATTTGTTAAAGCATATATTTTTGACAACTGCTCATTGGTAATTTTATACTCATTAATTAATATGCTCGAAAAATCATCAATAAATTTCCTAATTCCGGTTTCTCCTCTACCCGTAATAAAAACAATCGGCACTCTTCTAAAAATCAAATCTGCTAATGATGGAATTATTGTAGTATCTATCTGCGTGCTTCCTTTTGATGTCAATGTTCCGTCAATATCAAAACAAACAGCATTATATTTCTGTTTTAATGCTTTTTCATAATTATTTAATAATATTTCATTTAGTTCTTTATTCATAAATTCTCTCCCAAAATAAAATTTATATTACAACTAACTACTTTAATAAAAATTTTAAACTTTTTACCTTTTTCGATGTATCATCTTCATAATCTTCCGAAAAAAGTATTCCTGTTCCACCCTGATTTTCCCAATCATTAATATTTTTTTCACTATCATCAACTAAAATTTCACCTTTTGTCGGTATATATATTTGTGATTTTCTAATATGTGGTGGGACCAATAATATAGGAAAATGAATTTCTTGATCTCTAAGATATTGAACTTTTGCCAAAGCCTCATTCAATGTATGAACTTTCGACAAAATCGAAATATCGGCTTGCCTTAACTCTAATTCATGTAAAACAGTTAAACTTTCATCTATCTCAGAAGCAATGCTATATAATTCTCGCCAATTAAATGAGGAAAAAAATTCATCCCAAGTTTGATTTCCGTTTTTCTCCCTTTCAGCCAATATTAATTTATTTGAATTTAAAATAACGCCATCAAAGTCAATAAATGTTTTTGTTTTTTCCATATTATTCCTCCATAAAACTATTATATCACCCAATGGTGAAATATTATGTACCTATTGATTGATTTTTTTAATTCTATTTAATTCAAAATGTCTAATGTCATTACGTAATTCGCAAAAAGATGTAATAAATATTTTATTATCAAATTTAAAAATTTGCAATGGGTATATCCACCTTTCTTGCAATAATCCATTTAAATCCTGATAAACAATATTTGTTCTCTCTTTATTATTTAATTTATTTTCAATTATAGAAAAAAATAAGCTGTTATCTTCATTATCAACATCAGCATCAAATTTACTTTTTTCCTCTTCAATTGCAAATGATTTCTTTACTTTAGTGACCATAGATTCATATTTGTCAATGAATTCAAATTTATTTTTTTTTAGTTCCAATAAAGAAGTTTCTAATAATTGTATATCATATTTTGTAAATTGCTTATATGAATTATTATTTTTAGTAAGAAAATATCCTCCATTAGGTCCCATGAAAGATTCAATGTATATTCCCGCATCTTGTAATACATCTTTATAATATTTTACCATTCGTTCTGTAACCCCAATTTTTTCTGATAGTTCTTTTACTGAATATTTATTACCTGTATTTAAATATTCTAACATCAAAATAGCATTAGAAACCTTACTCATAGTATCACTTCCTTATGGGTATTATATCATATTTTTTCATGAAAAAAAGGACTTATGTCCTTAATTTTGTTTAGCTAATTTTCTTGAACTAACAGCTACTCCGCCAATAGCAACTATTGCTAAAGCGATATACATTAAAATTCCATCTGCAATTTCTGGATTTTTAACTTCTGGTTTTGGTTCTGGTTTTACTTCAGGTTTTACTTCTGAAGTTGGTGCGGCAATTTCTTCGTTACCATCAATTTCCACTTTTGAACCTTCGGTAATTGTATTTGAAGCTGCCACTTGTTTTCCGTCAGCATCTTTAACTACAACTACATCACCGTCTAATGATACTTTATTAGTAGTTGTATCAGTATTTTTAACTACGAATTTTTCTACTTGATCATTATCGATATATAATGCATTTTCTTGGTTAGCAGCATTAATGATACCATCCATAACTAATGCTGGTTCTCCAGTTACATTAATACCTTTACCAAATTCTACGCCTGCTTTATTACCATCCATAGTTAAGTCTTTAACAGTTAAAGTCCCACCATTGATTAAAGCTGCTCCAAATTTACAATTTTTGATTGTAACTTTGTCTAGAACTACTTTACCACCATTATAAGCTTGAACACCATATTTTGGTGAATCTGCCAATGTGATATCTTTTAGAGTTAAAGTAGTACTTGTCATAGCACTGATAATTGTTTTATTACCACTTCCTTCTGGAACTGTACTATTTAAAGCATGTCCCTTACCGTCAATTGTAACATTTTTTGTTACCAATATTGGTTCAGTTACAGTAATATCTGCAGTTAGTTCGATTTCGCCACCATTAGCTATAGCGGCATTTAGTTCATCCATAGTTCCTACTTGAACTGCGGCTGCACTAGGGTGCATAATTGGAATAGCAGCTGCAAATAAAATTATTGCACCTAGTATTCCTTTGATTTTTGAGCTCATTTCTCTCTCCCTTTCTTATAGTAATGCAAGTTAATCTTGGTAGTACTTATATCACACCCCCCTGTATTGTCAATCGTTTAATGAAATAATCGATAAAACATTTGTTTTGTTGACAATCATAGTTTATCGTTTTTGAAAAATTGCTATTTACATTTTAGATACTCAAGTATATAATGGTACAAAGAAAGGGCTGACATTATGGAAAGTAGATCTACCTATCGTAAACGAAAAAAGAAAAGTAAACGAACTAAAGTAATAATGATTATTATTTTATTTATTAGTATTATAATAGTTACAATTTCCCTTTTAAAAATATTTGTTTGGAATAAAGAAAATAAAGAAACTGAAAAAATTCAAGAGAATTTAAAAGACAAAGTTTCTGAAAAAAGTAGCGATACTGCTGAAAATGTCAATCCTCCAAATAATAAAGATAATGATTATTGGAACTATATTAAAATGGATATGATGAGTGTTGACTTTAATGAACTTAAAAAGAAAAACGCTGATACTGTTGGTTGGATTAAAGTGAATGGTACAAACATTAACTATCCTGTAGTTCAAACTAAAGATAATGATTATTACTTAACTCATGCCTATGATAAAACTAAAAATGAAGCTGGTTGGGTTTATGCTGATTTTCGTAATAATATGGTTAATTTTGATCAAAACACTATTATTTATGGGCATGGACGTTTGAACAATACAATGTTTGGTAGTTTAAAAACTATTTTAGATGGTAAATGGTATAATAATAAAGATAATTACATTGTTAAGTTTTCAACACCAACAGAAAATACTTTATGGCAAGTATTTAGTATTTACGATATTAAAGCTGAAAGTTATTATATTACTCCAAATTTTTCTAATGAAGGTGACTATACTAAATTTTTAAATACTTTAAAATCACGTAGTAAGAAGGATTTTAGTGCTTCTGTAAATACTAAAGATAAAATAATTACTTTATCTACTTGTAAAGATGTAGCTGGTACTAAAAGAGTTGTTTTACACGCTAAATTAATTAAAATAGAAAAAAGATAAACAATTGTTTATCTTTTCAGACTGTTGACAAAGGTCAATGGTCTTTTTTTGAAAAATGTGATATACTAA
>CAZIDO010000023.1:0-13907 GCA_964538005.1 uncultured Muribaculaceae bacterium | reverse complement strand
TTAATTAATTTTTATTTTACTTTTTACCCTATTTCTAGTATAATGTTTATGGTGTTAATATGAAGAAGATATTAATAGAATTAATTAAAATATATCAGGCTATACCGGGGCCATGGCACTCTGCGTGTAGACACATTCCAACCTGTTCCAATTATGCCAAAGAGGCAATCGAAGTTTATGGAGCATCCAAAGGAACAATTATGGCCATAAAAAGAATTGGGCGCTGTACGCCTTGGGGAACATCTGGTTATGACCCCGTTATCAAGGAGGATATCAATGAAAAAGCAAATTAAAAAATTAGGAATTTCACTTGGACTATTCACTATCATATTTACCATGACAGGATGTACATTTAAACGTGATAATATGGAAAACATTTCTATTTATACAACTAGTTATCCAATTGAATATATTACAAAAAGATTATATGGTAGTCATAGTACTATTCACAGTATCTATCCGGACGGAATTGAAGTAAAAGATTATAAATTAACTAGTAAACAGGTTAAAGACTATAGTAAAAGTGATCTATATATCTTTAATGGATTAAATGAAACTGAAAAAGGCTATGTCACTGAATTACGTGATAATAATAAGACTTTAAAAATTATCGATACTACCCTTTCAATGGAATATACTAACGGAGCGGAAGAGCTTTGGTTAGATCCTTCAAACTTTCTTATGTTAGCGCAAAATGTTAAAAAAGGATTTAATGAATATATCAATAATTACTATTTAAATAATGATATTAATAATAACTATGAAAAACTAAAAGTTGAAGCTTCTAATTTAGATGCTAAAATGAAACAAACTGCTGCCAATTCTGAAGATAAAATTATTGTAGTAGCCAATGATATGTTTAAATATTTAGAAAAATATGGATTAACTGTTTACTCTTTAGAGAATAACAGCAATTTAACTAATAAAACTATTGAAGATGTTAAAAAACTAATAAGACAAGGTAAAGTAAGTTATATCTTTATTAAAGAAAATACCGATGAAAACAAAATTGTTAAAGAAATAATGGAAGGAACTGAACTAGAATTAGTTCAGTGGCATACTTTAACTAATATTACCGAAGAACAAAGAACAAATCATTTAGATTATTTTGATTTAATGAATGAAAACTTAGAAACACTAAAAAACGAGTTATATAAATAGCTCGTTTTATTTTTCTTTAATAATTCTTTTACTTGAGAAATAAGTTAATAAGAAATAGCCTCCATAAATAACAACTAATAATATAGCCGTTAAGATAATTGAACTCATTATATCTTCCCTACCAAACATGGTTAACATATTACTAGCAACCTGCATTCCGAATATCGAATGAACAATAGCGAGTATTAGTGGCATTAAGAAGAAGATTCCAATTTGAGCAAATAAACATTTATTAATCATTTTTTCGTCAGCGCCTATTTTTCTTAACATTTGATATCTTGCTTTATTATCAGAACTTTCTGATAATTCTTTTATAGCCAAGATAGCAGCAGATGATATTAAGAAGATAATACCTAAATATAGGCCTAAGAAAGTAGCAATTGCCCCTATTCCAATACTTGCTTCATATATATTTTGTTTAGTATTAATATCGGTTCTATATATATCCCCAGAATTTTCTTGATAAATAAACTGTTCTTCCAACATTTTATTTAAGTCAGTTATTTCTTTTTCATCAGTTGTTTTATAATTTGCTACAAAATTAGATATTGTCTTATCAGCATTAAATTCAGCCGAATCTGGTAATAAAATAATGCCTGGATTCATGTGTGATTGTCCCATTTCAACAAAGCCATCTTTACATTCGTCGTATTTAGGACTATATGTATTTCCGTCAACAGTAATTTTTTTATTATCTTTTAACGCTTTATCTCTAAGTTTTATGACTTCATCATAATCAGCGACAATCATATATTCGCCTTCACTTAAAGAATAAGTTTGTTTATGCATTATTTCAGCAATTTTATTATATTCTGATATCCTCATTACTTCTTCAGGAATTTGAAGTTGTCTTTGAGCAATTCCATCAGTATGACTACCTAATGTAGTACTAACAGTTAAATCATCAAACATATAATATTTTGCTTCAGTATAATTTTTAAAATTATCCAGATTATAATTTTCTTCAATTACTTTTTCTTTAACTGAAAAACCATCACTATTATCAGCATATAACTCTATTTGAACATCATTTGGCGTTAATTCACTTAAATTAGCCGTCATACTTCTATTTAAACTCATCGCACTTGAGAAAACACAAATTGTAAAAAATAGCAGTATACAAATAACGCTCATTGAAAATACAGTTGTATTAACTTTACTATTTATTTGTCTTAAAACAAATATATTTAAATTTTTAAGATATAGTTTTTTATTACTTTGAACTAATCTTAAGACGAAACCTGATAAGGCCCAAAAGAAGATAATAGTTCCAATAATACACATGACTATGCAGCCAAGGAATGATGTAAATGACATTCCATTTAATTGATTAGTGACTAAGTAATACGCGGTGCCTAAGATGGCAAGCGAAATAATAAAGACAATAACTGAAATAATTGGATTTTTGACTTTAATTTTTTCATTTTTCCTCCCGGCTGTTAATAAGTCAATTAATTTACATTTAGAAACACTAAATGCATTAAAGACCATAACTAATAAATACATAATTCCAAAACATAAAACAGTTTTTAGCATCGCAGCGCTAGAAAAGATAAATTTATAGTTAGACATATCAACAGCAAATAAATTTGCAACGACAAACGACATAAATTGTGATAGTAATATTCCGAGTAACAATCCACCAGTTAATGAGATTAAACCGATGATTAAAGTTTCAATTACTAACATTCGAGACATTTGGCCTTTGCCCATACCTAAGGTCATATAAATACCAAATTCTTTATTACGTCTTTTTATTAAAAATCTATTAGCATAAATAATTAAAAAGCCTAAGACAAATGAAATGAATACTGAGAAACCACCCATGAAATTGTTCATTAGGTCTAATATTTCTTTTTTAGCAGCATTTAAATCTAAAACAGCTTGCTGACTATCCATCGCATTAAAGATATAAAATATAGCCACCCCTAAAATTAAAGTTAAAAAGTATATCGCATAATCTTTAAAACTTTTTCTAATGTTTTTTAAAGATAACTTAGAGAGCATCATTTAAGTCGCCCCCAAGTAGAGTTACAACATCAATAATTTTATCAAAAAATTCTTTGCGATTATCATTTCCTCTAATTAATTCGTTAAATATTTTACCATCTTTGATAAATAAAATACGATGGCAATAACTTGCTGTAAAAGCATCGTGGGTAACCATTAAAATTGTAGCTTTTAAATTTGTATTTAAAAATTCTAAACTTTCTAATAATTGTCTTGCTGATTTAGAGTCCAACGCTCCTGTTGGTTCATCAGCTAAAACCATTTTAGGATTTGTTATAATTGCTCTAGCGGCCGCAACTCTTTGTTTTTCACCACCAGAAAGTTGATATGGATACTTTTGTAAAGTATGAGTTATATTTAAAGTCTCTGCTATTTTTTTAACTCTATCAGCAATTTCTTTAGGTTTTACTTGACTAATTGTTAAGGCCAAAGCAATATTTTCATATGAAGTCAATGTATCTAATAAATTAAAATCTTGAAAGATAAATCCTAAATCTTCTCGTCTAAATTTATTTAAACTATTTCCCTTTAATTCGGTAATATCCGTATCATTAACTAATATATGACCTGATGTTACCTTATCAATGGTGGCAATACAATTTAACAATGTTGTTTTACCACTTCCACTTGCGCCCATAATGCCTATAAATTCTCCTTCGTTTATATCAAAACTAATATTATCGACAGCTTGTGTAATATTTCCTTTATTGCCATAATATTTTTCAACGTTGATAATTTGCATAATTTTTTCCATAATTTTTCCTCCTGTATTCATTATAGGTAAAAGGAAGTTATTTAACAATTTATCTTTATTACATAGCATTACATTTTTGTAAGATAAATATCTTGTATTAAAATATATGTTATTTATGAGGAAGGCCTTGCCAGGCACCTCTTTCGATGATGCCTAGATTATTCTAGGCCTTTTTGTGGTCATTAACACCTGAGGAGTTTTTTCCGCCAAGTAAATATAACATTATAACAAGTATAACTAAATATTCTAAGTTTTACCCCCATAATCATCACCTACCCGGTGTGTGTTTCGGTACCTAACAAAATCCTCACTTATTAGTAATATACAATATAAGCTTTCTAATTCCTTTTTAAGAACAAAAAAAAGAAAATTAATTCTTATTCAAATATTAACAATCTCTTTCAATAAATTGATATGAATATTGTTTTTTGCTTTCATTATAAGTTATTTTGATTGAACCACACATTTTAGTATTGTCTCTAGGATCAGTTAATTGATCATTATCTAAATAGCCATCGGCTGCTAAAGTAACAACATCTACTGTAACTGCAGACTCTGTACTACTCATGGGCATTTCATCATTATGACCGATTGACCATTTTTTTGCAGCCTCTTCGATAGTGTCAATTTGATTTTCATATAGTGACTGTTTGGAACTTTTGATAACCCTATTACTAGTAGTTGTAATAATTACAGCTAGTACACCCAGTAAGGCAATTACTGTTAATACTTCAATTAATGTAAAACCTCTATTCATTTAGCAACTTCCTCCATATTTATAAGTAAATTGATTTGATTCGTATTTTATACAAACTTTAATATTTTTTAAATCATTTTTATTAACAATATCTACTACAGATTTATCAGCTAAATATCCACTGTTTTGTAATTCTCCTACCGTTACAGATCCGGTATAATTACTAACTGCTTTGTCAGCACCTAAATTTTTAACGCCCCAATTACGAGCCGCCATTTCAATTGAACTTTTTTGATTTTCATTTAAATTTGTTTTTGATCTTGTAATAGTATCATTTACTACTGGAATAATAACTAACATAATAATTGCTAAAATAGCAATTACTGATATAATTTCTATTAACGTAAAACCTTTATTCATGCTTTAGCCTCCGTAGTTATTATAACACATTAAAACAAAATAAAAAAGATTCTAAAAAGAATCAATTTCAATTTTTATTTTTGGTTGATGATTCATATAAGCGCTTGCTTGGACAATAGTTCTGATTGACTTAGCAATCATACCACCTTTACCAATTACTGCTCCCATATCCGTTTGATCAACTAATACTTGAATAGTAATCATATCCTCTTCATCATCAAATTGTTTTACTGATACCATATCTGGATTTTTAACGAGACTTTTTACTAAAAATTCTGTTAATTCTACCATACTATTTACTCTCTTTTTTATTTTTTAAGTTATGGAATTTTTCATTAACTCCTACTTTACTAAATAAGCTTTTAACTGTATCAGTTGGAATAGCTCCTACAGATAACCATTTTAGAGCTACTTCTTCGTCTACTTTGATTTCAGCTGGTTCAGTAACTGGATTGTAAGTTCCAACTAGTTCGATATATTTACCGTCTCTTTTTGTTCTTGAATCAGCGGCAACAATACGGTAAAAAGGTTTCTTTTTAGCCCCCATACGTAATAGTCTTAATTTAACTGCCATAATATCCCTCCATTCGTTAATAAGTTTATCATAAAAAAAAGGAAGTGTCAACACTTTTTGGTTAACACTTCATTATATGTAGTTTTCGTCAACTTTTTCATCAATTTCGTTTAAAGTTTCTTCATCAACTTCATCGATGATTTCATCCCAAGGTTCTTCATCTTCTTCGACGGCTATTTTCATTTTAGTTTCGCCAACGATTTCAACCCCAAGTTCCTTATTAATGTTAAATGAAACAACATTACCGTCTTTGATATTAACATCTGAACATGTTGGACCGTTTAATGAACGAACTATAATATCGGTATCACCTGATAAATCAGCATTTTCACGAACTTTTACGTTGAAAAGATCATTGTAGTCGATTTTTTGATTTATTACAGCTGTTTTACTGTCACCATCATATGAATACCATATATTAATATCAAAAGAACCATCTACTCCGATTTTGTCTCCAGCTTTATAGCCTTTAAACATGTGATTTATTACCCAACATCCAAGTATCGTTGTTGGTTCATTATCAGCAGTTACCGTATAGGTATTTTTGAATTGTTTTTTACCTTTTCCGACAACAGCCTTAGTCACTATCTCTTTATATGCTGCCACTATATCACCCCTCACTTTAAGATATGCGTCTAACTTAAAAAAGTACACAAAAAAGTAGTTGTTTAACTACTTTTATCATTTTTATATTTTTACAAACTTTCATCTGTATATGTTGGCAATACATATCTTTCCCAATACATGCCTTTGGGCGTTATTTGATTCATAAGTGTATCGTCATATTTTTCTAAGCCAATATACATGTAATAATCCCAACCAAAGTGAACTTCCATTTTATCGCTTTTCAAAGTACCCCAAATACAATTTCTAAGTATTAGTCTTACCATATCTGGAACTTCTTTCATAATTACTTTCTTTGTTATGTTTATTTTTTTATATATCCTTTTCATGTCTTCAGTAGAATTATCATCTTCATCAACAAGCTCAAGTTTACCTTGATTAAAATTTAAATATTCCACACCAATTTTTTTCATCAAATTTGTAAGTACATTAATATACTTATTTTCAATGTTAATATAATCTTCTACTGTAAAAACTTTGTCATCAAATGAGGAACCAATATCTGAATAATCTGTCCACTCATCTTTCATATACCATCCTTTTTCATTTCTGTTTCGGGGATCGTATTTTGTTACTCTATAACCAATCATCTCTAGCATCCCTCTTCTAATAAAATTTTTTTATCCTAATTTAATTTTTCACAATAAACATTTGATGAAGTTATAATATCGATAATTTTATCATCGTATTCATTTAATTTTACAATTACGCTATGGCAATTATTGAATTCTATAGTTATATTTTCGCCTATTAATCGTCCATTAAGATATCCTCTGAAAATTAGTTTTAGTAATGAAGGTATTTCAGAATATTTAATTTTGTATTGAAAACCAATCTTTTCAAATAATCTAAACATTTCAGGCGTAAAATTACTATCACTATCGAAATTTTCTAATAAGTTTTGTCTGAAAATCATTTGCGATTCATCTAACTCTATAACTAAGTGATTAATTAATTGGATGTATAAATTTTCAACATTAATATATTCTTTTAAGGTTAATATTTTATCATTAAAAGAATCACCAATTTGGTGATAATATTTCCAATTATCACCATTAAATAATTTAGAATTTATTTGTTTTGGGTTGTCTTTTGTTATTCTATAAATTAACATTATTTCTTTATCCTTTCAGTTAAATCCATATTATATGTACCCATTCTGCGTGATTTTGTTAAATTTTCTGGAGCATTGGCCATTTTCCAAAAACCACCATTATGAATATCCCAATCATATGAAATATATTTATTTCCTTTTTTAAACACGGACTGTCCATGCGAAATATCCTTAACTTTATTGAATCCAAGTTTATCCGCATATTCTTTAACTTCTTTATTAGTTAACTTGGGAATTTCCACTTTATATGCTTGCTTACTGGCACTACCTTTAACTGTTTTTGTAACTGCTTTTTTCCCAGTTGTTTTAAATACGCCCGAGGCAACTTTCCAACCAGTTGAAGCACCTTTACCTCCTGGCATAAATCCTATAGCTGCAGTTGCTATGTTTCCCTTAGTAGGATTTTTAAGTGCTTGATATGTATCATATACTACAGAACCAATTAAAATAGCACCCACAACAAATTGTACCCAGTTACCATTTGAATCCTTCGCATTTACAGAATTATTACTTACGTATGCATATAGATTATAGCCTAAATCATCTTTATTAGCGCCCATAATTCCATCCGCATTTATAAACCTACCCATGTCTGGATTATAGTATCTACTGTTTAAATAATATAACTGTGTTTCAGTATCATAGTAATAACTTCTATACCTAAATGGATTTATATTGGCTATATTATCTTTATCGGTTATCTCTTTGTTATTACTGTCTAAAACAGATATTACTTTTCCCCAACTATCATATCGATAGGTTACTACCTTGTTTTTATTACTATCAAGGATACCAATAATGTCTGATTGTTGATTTTTAATATAATAATATTTTTTGTCTTTGTATTCAAATCCTGATATTCCATCGGTGTCATAGTCATAGTATATTGTACCTTCAGGTCTTTCCTCAAATATGATATCTGAGTCTTCAAGATAGTACTTGTATGTATCATTGTTAACTTTTTTAGAAACACGAATTCCATCTTCATTATACTGATAACTTATATTTGTATTTCCATCAGTATAAGTTGATAACTCTCTTCCATTTTTCCATGTATAAGCTATATTACCATATGTAAGTGGATTTCCTATCTCATCATAAGTAATAGTTTTATTATCATATTTAGTTAACTGATCTTTCCAATTACTATTTTCATAACTATAATTTTTTTCTTTATCTAATGCTTCTGTTTTATAGTTATAATATTTCTTTGATAATAAATTACCTCCACTATCATAAGTATATACTATTGTTTTATTTAAATCAACATTCTGTTCTTTCACTAATTGATTTAAATTATCATATTCATAGTCATTAACTAATTTATCATTTTCTTTTATAGTTTCAATATTGCCATTATCATCATAAGTATATAATATCTTATCAGTACCATTTGTTATAGATTTAATTACATTAGTGGTTTTATCTTCATTTATATTTTGATACGCATATTTAATATTATAATTACCTATATTTTTTTTAGTTAATCTATCTAATTTATCATATGAATATTTAATGTCATTTAATTTAGTTAACTTCCCATCAATGTCATAAGTATATTTATTATTTTTCTTAATACCATTTACTTCATAATTTACTTGGTCTAATTCATTATATTTATTATAAACATAATCAGTTTGAAAATCATTATACTTATATTTAATCAATCTACCACTTAAGTCATAAGTATAATCAGTTTTATTAGAACCATTTTCAATACGCCCTAAATTACCTCTATTGTCATAAGTATAATTAATAGTTTCATTATTTGATTTTTTAGTTTTTACTCTATCAAACTTATCATAAGTATAATTTATTTCATGACCATTACCATAAATATTTTTTAATAAATTGCCATTTTTACTTTCATAAGTATTTGTTATTAAAGTTTGGCCCTCTACTTTTGTGGTACTAGTATTACCAAACTCATCATATCCAAAATTATAACTAAATCCATTATGATTAATAGAAATTAATTTATTTTTATCATATCCAAAATTATTAATTGTATTTCCATTAGTTATTTTAGTAACTTTATTCATATTATCATATTCATAACTAGTAGTCTTACCCTTAGCATCCATAGTTGTCGTAAGAGTACCCGTTTGGTTATTATATGAATATATATTAAACTTTTCTCTTTCATTAATATCTTTTAACTTATAATCGCCATTTTCACTATATTCTGACTTACTTTCAATATACTGTCGTCCACTATCATCTTTTTCTAATATGATGAATTTTTGTGCTAAAGTACCATTACAAGTATACTGACTAAATTCGCCGCCAACTCCAAACCAACCACCTTTTACTTCTAAACACTTATCATAATTTGTTACTTTGGTTTTAAATGTAAATGTTCCGTCTTTGTTATGAAAGATTTCATAAGTTTGGTTTGGGTGACCGTCATTAACTTTGTCCCACATATGTATTAAAGCATTATTTTCAACGGAGCCACTACTTACGTCAATTAACTTGTTTGGTTTTGCGACTGTTTCTATTTTGTATTTGCCTGTTTCGACTTCAATAATTTTCCATTCAGATAAATTGCTAAGATTATTGAATGATAAACGTGTATCATTAACAACATCAACATTATTTACATTTAAATATAAATCATTGACCGAATTTTTAATATAGTAAATTTTATTTGAATTTATTTTATTAACATTATCTACTTCAGTAAAATCAACATCATTAGTTTCAACTAATACAAACTTTTGAGCAGCAGACCAATTACAGGGATACTGCTGTATACCAGCATTTACAGTAAAGTTAGCACCAACGACATCAATACATTTTTCAAAGTTTGTTAATGCTGCTCTTATAGTATACGAGCCATCTTTATTATCAACTAATTTAAATTTTTACGATGATGTATCATTTTTAGGATAAAGTTGCATTGGTGTTCTATCAGCGGTACTTGCCCACTCTACATCGAAAACGTTCATGTTTTTGGAGTTTGCTGAAAATATTTCATATAAACCATCACTTGTTCTTTTAAATTGAAATTTTGCATTATCATTTAAAGCAGATAATTTTAGTTTTGATGCATTAATATCAATATTATCCGTAGATATATATAATTCACTATTTAAAGTTTTTAAATAATACGACTTATTTGGATTAATATCATTTAAAGTTATTTGTTTTTTTTCATAAGTTTGTTTTGCTGTTTGATTTCCATAATTATCATAATTATATTTCGTTTCGCTACCACTTTGCTCAAAAGTTCTTAAAAGTCGATTCTTATGTTCATGATCATAAGAATATAAGGTGGTACGGTCTTTAGAATTTATAGACATTATCATTTGATCTTTGCTGTCATATATATAATTATTATTTTGTTTAGCAGCGTCTTTTGAACTTATAACATTACCTTTACCATCATATGTATAAGTATGCGGTATTTCATCACGGTAAAGTCCAATATTATCGAATAAAACATAGCCTTTTTGGTAAATACTTGCAAAAGATAGTTTTACTTTTACATAATCCCCCTTAGCCACAAAATATCTATTAATAAATTGCCACTCGTGATTATCTGGACTGATTTGAATATTTTCTTGTTGAATATAATTACCTTTACTATCTATTAATTCAAAGAATAAACGATTTTGTTTATTTCCAACATTAACAACACCAGTATTTAAAGCCCAAAAACTAAAATTAAAGGAATCACCCTTTTGACCATTAAGATCAATAAACTTAGAAAATGTTTTGTATATTGAGGCCTCACCATTTAATTTTAATGTCTTATTACCATTATCACTATAAATACCGTCATCAGTCTTAATGTTAGTTTCCGATACAATTCCCTTTAAATCTTCACTAAAATCAGCATTATCAATTAAGTTTTTAGCCCCCAAAATATCATTATTGTTGGCGTTATTAGAAGTTTTAATTAAATTACCTTCACTAATTAATTTGTTTTTATTTTTTCCCTCACTAGTATTATAAATATATTCTTGGCCATAGGCATCCGTCGGCGTTATGTTGTCTCCTAAATCCGTAATACTAGTTGTAAGGCCTTGATTGTTAAATAAATAATTTGTTTGTTTCCCCTTATCATCTTTAATCGAAGTTATATTTTCGCCATAAACAAATTCTAAAGTATTGCCCACACCGCCATTAGTCCCAAACTCATTTATTTTTTTCAAACGATATGGCGAATTCGTATAATACTCATAAGTATTATAACTATTATCAGTATCAACTATTTTAGTTATTAATTTATTACTGTACTCAATACTCTGATTAGTATTATTGGGGTAATTAACACTAGTAATATTACTATCGACATAATTATAATTAATTACTCTGTTAGCCGAGTCTGTCATTTTAGTTAATAAGTTGTTATTATATGTCAAAGTTAATATATCTCCTGAAGCATCAGATACACTAGTTATATAATTATTTGAATCTAAGTTTATTGTTATTTTATTATTACTAGTATCTTTTACTTCTGTTAAATACCATGTACTATCTCTTTTAGTAAAATAAGAAGTGTTCCCCTCTTTGTCTTCTAAACGATAATTATTTCCATCGGCCATTATAGTTAAATCAAGGCCATCCTCATCAACATACTTGTTTTCTTCTTTTATAAACCAATGCCTAGTACCATCTTCATCAATATATTTAATATTATTTCCATCTAGCACTAATGTCTGATTCAAATTAAGCCTAAAGCCATTACCAAATCCAATATTAGTATCTTTGTCATTAGTGTTATATACATGATTAATAGTAATCGGCAAACGCTCCCCTGGGGTACTTAAATCATTATGGGTTAAAACAAAATTACCATTATAATTATTAACATTTACATCAAAACGTCCAACTGAATGAGAGGTAAAAGTTTGATGATTTTCTAGTCCTGTTTGATTACGATATGTAATAGACGCTATTGGTCTAGCACTTGCATATTTATCATTAATATCTGATGAGAAAAAATAAGCATCTTCTCTTTGCAAGTTTTTCACCTCATTATTTTCTTTTAACATTAACCCACTATTTTTACCTGATATATACCAATCTTTAACAATACTAGTAATATTAAATTGATATAATTTGACTTGGTCATTCCAATCAAAATTAAATATTTGATAATCCACTACTTGAGGATTATAACTGTCATTACCACCCAGATGAGACCATTTAGCATTATTGTCGTTCCAATCTTTAGTTACTTTATGCGCGTTGATTTCAATTGGTTTACCAGCTGGACAACTAATACCTGACTCTAAACTACAAGCATAACTATAGAGCGCTAATTCGGCCTCAATAACTTGATCACCAGTATTAAGTGTTGGCAGATTAAATCTAATTAATGATCTGGTTGGGTTTGCATTAGTACTCGGAAAACGATTGCTACCTACTCTTAAAATATGTTGATTTGCTTTAGCATATGGATCAACATTTTCATCGCCTTCATAGATGAACAAATCATCAATTTGATTTCTTATTTGATTAGTTACTACGGTTGGATCAATAACAACTGGATATTTTCTATTTTTATCATTAAGCCATTTGTGATTAGGGGTAATTGTTAAATTATATCCACCTTCTATTTTATCAAGCTTTAAAACAATGTCTGTACTTAAATCAAATTCCTGATCGTACATATACGGAGTATCAATTGAAAATATAATAATATTATTATCTGTAAATTCAATAATATTGTGTTCTTTAATAGTCGCTACTAACGGTTTGTTAGTAAGTATTTGGTATTCAAAAACTTTATCTGAATTTTTTTCTTTTAAAATAATACTTTCTTTAACTTTATTTGGTAAAGTTGTATAAGTAATATCTACGTTGTTTTTTATCTCATTGTACTCTAATTCAGATGATATATTAGAAACTATTTCTTCTTTTTCTAAAACAACATTGTTTTTTATTTCTTCTTTTGGAATTGTAGCTTTAACTTTTTTACTATCATTTAACGACATTGATAGCGTATAACCATCTTTCTCTAATTCCATTAAACTATTATCTGAATTTTGTTTTTCATATTTGACCTTGTAAGCGGCTTTTTTATTTTCGTAAATGTCACCAGTAGAAACCAATTCATTATTTATCTCTACGTACTTGTTTCCCTCTTTAAGATGAACCTGAGTAGCATATGTATTAACCTTTTCGCTGCCATCGCTCATCTCAAAGTACTTTTTATTCTCCTCTCTTTTCGAAGTGATTTCCCTGACAATTTTTCTTTTTTCTAATTGATGTTCTTCTTTTGCTGGTTCATTGTATTTTTTATCTATAACTTTTTCCCCTACAAAAGCATAGACCGGTACTGCCTGAAATAACAATGCGAAAACTAATAAATAACTTATTGTTTTCATTAACCCTTTTCTCATTTTCCCTCCTTATATACAAAGAAGAAGCACCTAAAGTACTTCTCTGTTTTAAATATACAATATTATAGATTATATGTAAAGAGTTTTGTCGAAATAAGTCGTTTTTTATCAAAATAAAAGTAGTTAAATGACTACTTTTAAGGGTTGTATTATAAATAGTGTTGGTGAGTGATTCACCGCACTATTTTATTTTCAAT
>CAZIDO010000022.1:0-13955 GCA_964538005.1 uncultured Muribaculaceae bacterium | reverse complement strand
ATTTATCTTTTATTTCCTTTTGATTTCATAAAAAAATTGTACTTTTGTACAATTAATTTTTAAATAAATATTTAGCGGTTCTAACCATTTGGGCACTATAACTCATTTCGTTATCATACCAAGCAATTACTTTAACTAGTTGTTTTCCATCAGATTCTAAAATACTAGTAAGTAATCCATCAACTATTCCACCAAATTGTGACCCAATAACATCACTTGAAACAATTGGATCTTCAGTATAGCCTAAAGTTTGATTAGCTTTTACTTTAAATAAATTATTAATTTCCTCTACATTAGTATTTCTTTCAAGTTCAATCGTTAAATCAACAACTGAACCAGTAGTTACTGGAACTCTTAAAGCACTTCCATCTAATTTACCAACAACATCAGGAATAACTAAACCTAATGCACTAGCAGCCCCAGTAGT
Source organism: uncultured Muribaculaceae bacterium (assembly GCA_964538005.1). Classification (GTDB taxonomy): domain Bacteria; phylum Bacillota_I; class Bacilli_A; order RF39; family UBA660; genus Coprosoma. The sequence goes on along the minus strand of CAZIDO010000022.1, from coordinate 13,528 downwards.
TGAAGGAACGATGTTAGCTGCCGCAGCTCTCCCCCTTCTTGATTTAGCACCTTTTTTATGAGCCACATCTAAAAGCGATTGATCATTTGTATAAGCATGAACCGTTGTCATATAACCTTTAACAATTTTAAATTCATCATTTAAAACTTTAATAACAGGCGCTAAACAATTGGTTGTACAAGAAGCCGCACTAATAATTTGTTCTGTACCATCTAAAATGTCTTCGTTAACTCCATACACTATAGTTTTTAAATCACCTTTAGCTGGTGCTGAAATAATTACTTTTTTTGCACCTGCATTTATATGAGCCATTGCCTTTTCTTTATCCGTGAATTTACCTGTACATTCGAATACTTCATCAATTTGTAATTCACCCCATGGCAAATTATTCGGATCCATCTCTGCATATATTTTAATTTTTCTACCTTTAACAATAATCCCATCTTCATCATAAGTAATTTCGTCGGTTAAGTATGAACGATGAGAAGTATCATATTTTAGTAAATACGCTAATTGCTCAGGATCCGTTAAATCATTGATTGCGACAACTTCAAAATCATTATCCTCTTCCATTAATCTAAAAACTAATCTACCAATTCTTCCAAATCCATTAATTGCTACTTTTATCATTTTATCCCTCCTATTCGTTAAATACGCCTTCACCAATAAATTCTCTTAAAATAGAATCTTTTGGTACTTCTTCACTAGAAATCGGTAAAAATTGTCTTAATAAATTTATTAGCCTAATTGCTTCTGGATAAACATCACTATTAGGATTTATTCCATATAATAATGGTTCAGCAAAAATTCTTAAAACACCCATTTCATAGTTTAAAGCTGAATTTATTACAACATCTACATCATCTTGATATGGATAAATATTTTCATTGGCCTCTTTATCAACGTTGTGCCATATCTTTAAGGTAGCATCAGCTGTTATTCCACGGTAACGGCTATCGCGAACAATTCTTCTGATTTTTCTAACATCAGTTGTTCTAACACGGTTATGATTATCGATTTTTAATTGCATGATTGGTGTTACATAAACTTTAAATTTATTTTCTCTTTTAATTGATTTTGTCAAAACATCATTCAAAGTATGAATTCCTTCAACAATTAAAACATCGTCTTTACCTAATTGTAAATAGTCTTTTTTAAAAAACTTTTTGCCTGTTACAAAGTCAAAATGAGGAACACAAACTCGCTCACCATTTAATAATTTTGTTAGATGTTCATTAAATAGTTTAGTATCAGTTGATTTAATACTAGCGTAATCATACTCGCCATTTTCATCTTTAGGTGTTTTTTCACGATCAACAAAATAATCATCTAAAGATATTTGATGTGGTTTTAATCCTTGAGCTTTTAAATAAAGTGACAATTTTTTAGAAGTGGTCGTTTTTCCACTTGATGATGGACCCGATAATAAAATTAATTTTAAATCTTTTTTTCGGGCTATCTTTTCAGCTACTGCTGATAGTTCACTTTCATAATGCGCTTCAAACAGTCTAATAGCGTCACCATATTCGCCTTTAGCTCCTAAATCATTTAAGTCAGCGACCATATCAATATCAATTAAGCGACCCCAACTTTCGTATTCTTTATATTTTTCAAATACTTTTTCATGGTGTTTATATTTAGTAACAATTCTTGGGTTGCTTAAACTTGGATAACTGATAACGAAACTATTATCTTTTAAATAAGTAATTTTAAATTTATTAGTTTGACCTGTGCTATAAACTAAAGGTCCAAAAAAGTAATCATAAACCCCGTTTAGTCTATTTAAATCTACAGTTGAGTTACTAGTATAACTAAGATTTTTAACTTTATCGGGTTGATTATGATTTTTAAAATATTTGATTGCATCAAATCTTGAAACAACACTTTTAGTATAAATTATATTCTCATTAATAAGTTCTTGCATTTTAATATCTAAAGCATCTATATGTTTTTGGGTAATTCTTTGACCAATTACTTCGCAGTAAATACCGTTATCTAAAGAATAATTAATTAAAATATCTGATTCGGCTCTTAAAACTTCTTTAGCAGCTACAATAATTAAAAATTCTAAACTACGTCCATAAATACGATTACCAATGGAACTACTACGATCATAAAAGTCTACAGTTCCATTTTCTAAAATAGGTTTTGTTAAATCAACCATAACATTATTTAATTTTGCTCCGATAATTGGATAACTGAAATCTTTTTGAACAGTTCTGCTAATTTCGTATAAAGTAGTGCCTGGTACGATGTCTTGGATATATGTATTTTTATATTTTAATTTAACTCTATTCATTGTTATCCTCCTATCCTCTTTATAGTTTATCAAAAATATATTATTTTGTCAGTATTTTTGATGAATAAAATTCGCCGTTTACACTTATTATAAAGTTAGGAGGCGATATTTATGCTTATACCAAATGTGGTAGAAAAAAGTAGTGATGGCGAACGTGTTTATGATATATATAGTAGATTGCTTAAAGACCGAATTATTATTTTAAGTGGGGAAATTGATGATAATCTAGCTAATATAATTGTGAGTGAATTATTATATTTAGATTCGGTTAATCATGATGACATCAGTTTATACATTAATTCTCCTGGTGGTAGTATTACTTCAGGAATGGCTATTTACGATACAATGAATTTTGTTAAAAGCAAAGTTTCAACTATTTGTATTGGCATGGCTGCTAGTATGGCAGCATTCTTACTTTCAAGTGGGGAAAAAGGAAGTAGATTTTGTTTACCAAATAGCGAGGTTATGATTCATCAACCCTTAGGTGGTGCTCAAGGTCAAGCTACCGAAATTAAAATAGCAGCTGAGCACATTTTAAAAATAAAAGAAAAACTTAATAAAATTTTAAGTGAAAACACTGGTCAAGATTTGTCAAAAATTGAAATTGATACAGAAAGAGATTATTTCTTATCTGCTGAAGAATCTTTAGAATATGGTTTAATCGATAAAATAATTTAAAAAAGCTAAATTTTAGCTTTTTATTGTATACGGATCTTTTTCCAAGATATCTTTTGTACCTTTTAATACTTCATTTTTAATTATTTTTAAATTACCTTTTTTTCTAATAGCATCATCGTAATACAATTATAATCAATTAATTGTTTGAATTCAACAAATTACAAGATGTATCGACATTCTTGATATTTACTTAAAATTTAATTTGTACCTAATAAAATTTTAACTAAAAATCAAAAATATATTTATAATAAAAAACCGTTATATTTCAACGGTTTTAATGTTATTAAGTAATAATATCTAATTATTTAGAATATTTAGTACCACTTAATTGTTGTTGACCCATTTGTACAAGTCTTTTAGTAATTTCTCCACCTACAGAACCGTTAGCTCTGCTAGTAGCGTCAGGACCCATTTGAACACCTAATTCGTTAGCAATTTCGTATTTCATTTGTTCAATTGCTTGTTTAGCTCCTGGAACGATCATTTTACTAGTCATACATTTCACCTCCTGTACATTTATATAGTGTGTACATTTGGCTGAAAAATACATTTTTTCAAGTGGTAATTTTTGCTAAAGCATTTCTTCAAATTCTGTATCATTAAAGTTAGTTATAACCTCAATATTATCAATACAATTAGTTATTAATTGTTCATAATCAAATTCATTTTCATACTGAATACATTTATTTAATTTAGGATTTATTACTGGATGTTTAGGCACAAATATTGTACAACAATCCTCAAATGGTAAAATACTAGTTTCATAAGTTTCAATCTGTTTAGATTTTTCAATTATTTCTATTTTATCTAAACAAGCAACTGGACGAATAACTGGTTTGTTGGTTACTTCGTTTATGCATTCAATACTACTTAAAGTTTGACTAGCAACTTGTCCAATACTTTCTCCATTAACAATTATCTTGGCCCCAATTTTTTCTGAATATTTATCGGCAATGCGATACATCATTCGTCTCATAATGGTTATCATATAAGTGTCAGGGCATTTTTGAAAAATTGTTTCTTGAATTTCGGTAAAAGGAACTACATGAACTTTTATATGCCCTGAATATTCGTTTAATATACTAGCTAATTTTAAAACTTTATTTTTAGCTTCTAAGCTGGTATGTGGTGGTGATTCAAAGTATAAACATTCGACATTCACCCCTCGTTTTAAAGTCAAATATCCAGCAACTGGACTGTCAATTCCGCCACTTAGCATTAATAAGCCAGTTCCTTGAATCCCAACTGGATAGCCGCCACTTCCTTTAATTTCGTCTATATAAACAAAAGTTCCATTATTTCTTATCTCGACAGTTAAAGTTATATCTGGATTATGAACGTCGACTGAAAAATTGGTGTTTTTTAAAATTAACCCGCCTAATTTTCGACTATAGTCCATTGAAGGTATTGGATAATTTTTATCAGCACGTTTAGTTACTACTTTAAAAGTTTGTTTATTTTTATCCATAATTTCCAAAGATTTCTTTAAAACGTCTTCAATATTATTATTGACCTTATGGCATATTACTATACTAAATATACCAAAAACTTTCTGTAATTTTTTGGCAATTTTTGAAGCATCATTACATGCAATATACATCCTAACACGGTCTTTAGTAATACTTATTTCTTCATTTTTTAATAATTTTTTGATATTATTTTCTAAAGTATTTATGAAAAATTTACGATTATCTTTTTTTGTTGTTAATTCCCCATATTTAATTAAAATTAGTTCTCCCATAATTTTACCTCGTTCCTTTTGCCATTATACTATATTTTTAAGTGTTTTTAAAGCAAAAACGGATTTTTTTTAAATCCGTTTTAATATGGATGATTATACTGGAAAGTATCGCCCTCTAACATCACTTTATTAACATTACAAAAACCTGAAGCCCCTGTTGTTAATACTTTTTGGAGTGCTAAATAATATGTGCCTTTAATGTCAGTAATATTATATATCATTTCTTCAGGAGATGATCCACTACCTGTTACTGTTTTTCCCTGAAAATAAGTGGCACCATGCAACCAGTTAGACGGTGCACTAATTAAACCTTGATAAAAAGTTGAACTTGGAGAACACCATACTATTGTCCTTAAATTTTTATAATCATCTACTTTATATGTGGCTAATGAATGCATTTGGCCACGTGAAGCACAAGCACCATGACTAAAATAATAATAGTATCTATTATTGTCCCCACCGATTGTCATTTGGCAACCATCAAATAAGTTACCATTCCATCCAGAATTGATTGGTGATGTGTCAACCCAAAAGTTAACGAAATCTGTTTTCTTCCATTTAGGATATACAACTACATCACCACTACAATTTGGAACGGCAAATGTTTTAGCTGTTGTATCTGTTTTAGTTCCTGTTGGACAAACAATTGATGCTCCAGCATAAGTAAATGTGCTACTAGGTGAAGTATTAATTGTAATTGTTTCTCCAACAACGCCTTGTGATTTACTTAAACTAATTGTGCCACCCTTAGTAACGGATGGAAATAACCCGACATTAGATCCTGTAATAGTACTTCCTGATTTGATTTTTTTTCCATCAACTGTTTCGGCTTCAGCATTTACATTTCTAACGACGCGGTAAACTTTATCAGCGCCAGCCGTATATGTAACATTATCATAATACGCTCTTCCATCTAAATAATAATGCCATACACTTATTTCTTCTAAATTCATTTCTGAGCCTAAATCAACATTTAAACATTTTGACCCTACATCGTTATATGCATAACCACTACTGCCTGTTGATTGATCAATTATTCCATCTACGGCTTCGGCTCCTCTATTTATAGCGCCACTATCAGTTGTAACTGTTTTTCCCTTTGCAACATTTACGCCTGTATTAATAGCCTGAACCTCTATCCAATGGTTACCATTATTAGCAGTACTTCCTGAGATACAATCTTTAATATACCTAACTTTTTTTATTTTTGAACTATCTCCACTAGTTGGCGATGTACCAATATATTTTATGTTAGCTTTTCCATTTCCACCTGCATTTGCCCCAGATGTCATTGTTGCATTGATGAAATATTTTCCTGAATAGTGTTTTGTCTGATTAGTATGTGTCCCTGAAGATGCTGAGGTTATTGAGTTTACTCCGGCATATCCTGAAATATATGATGAACCTCCACCAGCAGGTCCATGCCATGCACTGGCTCCTCCATAGTATCCTCCGCCACCACCAGAATATGTATCTGCTAAATTAGTGATTGCTCCCGTTGATCTACTTGAATAACCAAATGTTCCATCAGCAACACCACTTTCATGCCCATCGACAGCGCATATTGGTGTTCCACCTCCAGAGGTTTGTACCCCACCAGTTCCATATTCATAGCAAGTGCTTGAATTACTAACACCGGTTATTCCAATTAGATTACCACCGGCTCCACCAGTTCCAGTATAATTAGGAAAATTAGCGTGTACTTTTGAACCACCACCGCCAGCTGCCACAATGATTCGACTTCGTAATGACGTAGCATCGCTCCATGTTCCTCCGGTTAAACGTATATCCGTGGCTCCACCGCCTCCTCCGCCAGTTGAGTTACCAGCATAGAAGGTTGCTTGTCCACCACCATTATAATTGCCGCCATTGTTAGTGACAGCAGCTGAGCTTGTCCCTGATATTGAAACGCCCATTCCACCAACATAAATATAAAGTTGTTCTCCTTTAGTCAAATAAATTTCCCCCGCTGTATAAGCTCCTTTACCGCCAGCTAAACTGTTATTTCCATAAGTTGCTGTTCCGCCTTGAGCTCCCCAGGCTTCTATTTTATAATATCCATCCTTAGCTGCAGTAAATACTTGGGGTCCACCTGTATAATTAAAAGCATCGTTCTGAGTACTTGTTCCAATTTTTTCGTTATTAACCCCAAAGGTTATCGTTGCAAATGTTCCGTCTTTATATTTTGCAATTAACCTTTGTTTATTATCTACACTATCTATTCTTTTAATAAAATTACGCATTTCTTCGGTAATTACAGTTTTTCCTACTGCATCATTTATATCTTTATTACTTTTAGTTTTTAAATATGTTTTCAACCCTGTTAAATTAGAATTTGTATATAAAACGGTTTCAAAATTACCACTAGACATTATACTATTACAAAAATCAATGCCACCCATATTTAAATTAGTACAAGTTTCATTGTAGACTACTAAAAAATTTTCGGTTTTTGATAGTAATTGTTTTTTTAATTGATTATCTTTATTTTCATAATGAGTTATATATTTTTTTACTGAATTTAAATTATAAACTCCTTCAACAGTATTATAATTATAACTATTATTATAATTAACTACTAAATTTTTAAATTGAACAAATAATAAAACCAATACTGTTAAAACAAAAGTAGCGACCACTAATGTTTCAACTAACAAAAAACCCTTATTATTTAATGCTCGCATACTTATTTCCCCTTTATTATTTTATATTACTTTTATTATACATTTTTATATGCTTTTTTTCAAGCTAAAAAAGAAGCTTACTTGGCTTCTTCGCTGTAAAAATCCAATAATTTGTCATAAATACCCGGTTCAAATTTGTTTAAAGAATTAATTGTAAGTTCTAAAGACTTTTTATATTCACCCTTATTAAATAAAACTTCAGAATAACTAATATTCTTATCTAATTCTTTTTCACTAGCACGATATCTATTTCCATAAACAATTGCCATTTCAGCAAACATTGCGGTTTTCATCATTTCCTTAGTTTTGCCAAATAATTTTAATGCTAAATCCCTGGCAGTATCAACCCTGGTATTTAAAACTTCTATTGTTAATGGTTTTTTATCTAATTCTTTAACTATTTCATGAATAGCTTCACTAGCTTCTTTTAATTCAATATAATAACTATTAGGAATTACTGGTAAATTGTAATTCCTAATTTGTTTTTTAGCATCTCTTAATAATTCATTTACTTCATCTAGTTGCTGACGAGCTCTGATTTCATCATCATGCATACTACCAATAACATTTAACGAATCATCTAATTTATCTTCAATTCCAGCCAAACGAATAACTAAAGTTTCAACTTCTTCAGTTAATTTTGAATATGCGAATGTATGATTATTAGCGTGCATTGTTAATGTATTATAATCTTCATTTAAAATTTTAAGTTCACTTCTAACGTCTTCCAATGTCTTGACATCAGACTCGGCTAAATCATAAAGATTTTTTAAATCTTCTATTTGATCAAAGATATCTGATACTAGACTATTAGTTTTTTCTAATTTATTTTTCAATGTTTTATTAGTTTCTTCATATTCTGATTTAATTATTTTTTCTTTTTCAAAATCGGTAAATAATGATTCAAAATATTCAGTTAAAACTTTTAAATCAAATAAACTATCTTCTAAGTCTAATACTTTTGCTCGGTCTAAAATATCTTTGATTTTTTTATTAGCCTCTTCTAAATTAAATTCAACATTTAAATAATCAAGTGGATATCCTTCACCGACCATTTTTATATATATTTCATTAATTTCTTCCATTTTCTTTGGTAAAATACCTTCTGCCATTAATACAACGCTTGGCATTTCTTCAACGATAACGTCCATATGTCTTAACATTTCTTCAATTGCAGTTATTATCGTATTAACTTCTTCATATTCATTTTTATCCATAATGTTTTCAAAATTCTCAAAACGTTTTGAAATATTTTCAAATTGTAATTCAATTGATGGCGCAATATCACCAAACTCTGATTTTGTTTCATTAAATTTTTCAAATAATTCACGGTATTTTGATTTTAATTTTGTAACAATGGCACGATTACGTTCTTCACTAGTCGTCAAAACTTTTATTTCGTCAAGTAAAAACTCTGATTTAGTTCTAACTTTATATATTTCCATTTCTAGTTTAGCAATTTTGTACATCGTACTTTTATAATCCATCTGTGATAATGAGTACTCTGCTTCAATAAGCATATCAGTTATTTTAGGTATTCTAGTCTCTTTAATATCCTGTAATCTTTCTTGCCAATCTTTATACATAACTTCAAGTTTTTCATTTTTCAAATATGTTTCTACTTTAGCAAGTTCTGGAGCGACAGGCGCGGTATCAATTTGATTTTTTTCGTACTCTAAATCATCGATTAGTTTTTTATACTTTTTGTTTTTTCTTGACTGCATTAAATTTAAGATAATAACAATTAACGCTGCCGAAAGTACAGAAACAATAAGGGTACCCCATATTATTTTATCCATTTTATCACCTAGTACAATTTTAACATATTTTTGTCGACTTTTGTATTCTTTTGACTAATTTTTTATAATTAATTCTCGTTTTTATCTGTTTGCGCAGTTACTATTCCAAATAATACCAAAGATAAAGTTAAAATTATAACTAATATATTTAAATACTCCATTCCCAGTAATCCAATCATCAGCATTAAGCCATAACCAACTACACGACCAACATTTAAAACAATTTCTCTAATTACCCAATACTCTGTTTGAAGTTCATTCTCAATATTCGTCTTTGATACATTAAATAAACGGATATTTCCCATTAGGCCTAACAAGTCTGAAGCAAATACTGCAAAAAATATATTATAAATAATTATGGTTATTGGTGAAGGCCATAGACATATTAAAGTTACACCGATAATTGGTAAAATTATGGAAATTGAAAGAAGTTTTTTATCATTTTTACCTTTATAAAATTTTGAATAAAAGTAATTAGCAAATAAACATAAAACTGCAGTTATAGAATTGATAATACCCAAATTCATATCTGTTTTGAAACTATTAATAATTAAAATAGTAATAATTACTCCTAATGCGCCATCAGAAATGGTCAAGCCTTTTAAAAAATCAGCTATTAAAAGTTTTTTAACTTGAGGATGGTTTTTAAATTTACTAAAGGCAGAAACTAAATTATATGGTTTTCTATTATTTGGTAATGGTTCGAAGTAAAATGAAGCTACTATTTGAATAGCCGAAATAATTAAAACGATTATAGCTGTTATTTGATAATTAGTTGTAGTAATTAACGTTCCTAAAATTATCGGAACTGTAATTCCAATTGTTCCTTTTATAATACTTTTCCTAGCTTCAAAAGTGGTTCGATCACTATTTTCAATTGTATTTGAACTAATCATATTATAAGGGATAAAAAATAAAGTTGTGGAAAAACCATATAATAACGCAATGGCATTTAAATGATTAACAATGTCTTCTTTTAAAATAATTATTACTAAAATATAGATAAATTTGCTGATTACCCCTAATCTAAAAGTGGCCAACGGATGGTTTTTCTTAACCGAGAGACCTGCATATAAAGATATTAACGCAATGAAAATATAACAATATATATTATATACAGCCAAATCAACCATGCTATCAGCGGATACTTTAATAAAATACGCAACTAAAAAAGGTCCAATAAAAATACTAATTATTTTATTACACGCTTCAATTAAAATAATTGTATTTGAATGTTTCATATTTATCCCCGCTTATTCTATTAATTTAATTAAATCAGCTACACTATCTACTTCAGAAACACTTATTTGTTTTAATTCATTTACGGCATTTTTAACAGCATAGCCTTTATAATCTCTAATCATTTCCATATCATTAGGGCCATCACCTATAGTATAGATGTTCTCTTTAGCTATTCCTTCTAGCTTTGCAATAATATCAATTGCTTTTGATTTGTTATTTTCCACTGACACAATTTCCATGGCTGGCTTTCCAAATAAAATTGCACTATAACATTTTACTTTTCCATCTAATTGTTGATTTATGTCATTAATAATCTTATTTTTTAATTCGTTTTCACTAATACTAACCCTTATTTTATTTATTTCCTTTTCACTAACATCAACACTATCCTCTTTTATATGTGAAGGATAAATATTATCTATTGAAATATATTTTGTAATAATATCAATCGTTTTTCTTGATAAATCATTATCGATCGGTTGATGGTATATATTTTCATGTTCTTTAAAAATTAGTGATCCATAGTCAGCAATTAAGTAGTTAGGTTCAATCCCATCATTATCGCAGTAAAAACTATAGTATGTTCTACCGGAAGCAATAACAAAAATATTATCCTGACTAAACCTTTTAATAGCATCTTTATCTTCTTCTGATATATATCCATTAAAATATAATGTACTGTCAAAATCACTTACTAGCATTTTCTTCATTTTATCACCTTATTTTCAATTATAACATACGCCTTTTAAATAAAAATAGATAATTTACTCATTTTACTTCTATTTGACGTTGTTTTTTAACGTTTTTTATGTATTTTGGTCTTGACTTATAAAACAAAACATAATATAATTAAAGAGCGTGTTCTTTAGCAGCGCCATTTTGAAAATTATAATGTGTTTATTTCCTATAGGGGTTAACTACCGTTACTAGCTGCAAAGCGGAGATATTAATTTAATACACCCTATAATTTGGCAAGATGGCCTCCACGCGAGAAGGGAGGAAAAAATTATGGCAAGATATACTGGACCTATGTACAAAAAATCAAGAAGACTTGGATTTTCAGTTTTAGAAAGCGGACAAGAGCTTGCTAAAAAGCCTTATATTCCAGGACAACATGGACAAGATAGAAGAAAGAAACTTTCAAACTATGGTGTTCAATTACAAGAAAAACAAAAAGTTAGATTTATGTATGGTCTTAATGAAAAACAATTTAAAAAAGTTTTTGAAGATGCTGGTAAATTAAAAGGCGTTCATGGTGAAAACTTACTTAAATTATTAGAAAGTCGTTTAGACAATCTAGTTTATCGTATTGGATTTGCAACTACAAGAAGAGGTGCTAGACAATTAGTTAATCATGGACACATTACTGTTAATGGTAAACGCGTTGATATCCCATCTTATCGTGTTAAAATCGGTGACGTTATCGGATTAATCGAAAAAAATAAAGAATTAACAGTTGTTAAAACTTCATTAGAGGCTTTAAATCATCGTGTTGAATATATTACATATGATGAGAAGAAAATGGAAGCAACTTTTGTTAGAATACCTGAACGTAGTGAGTTAAATGCTGATATTGATGAAGCATTAATTATCGAATTTTACAACAGATAAAAACAAGTTTTACTTGTTTTTTCTTTTATATATTGATTTTTCCGTTATTTTGTGTTAATATATCGACGCAGGAGTGATATAAATGGAAGTACAAAAGACGGCTTTTGAACAGGCAAAAGAATTAAGAGATTATAACGTCGCATTAACTATTATTGAGGGAATCTATACAGAACTACAAAGAAGAAATATTAATCATAGTGAAGAATTATTAATCGATTATGCCGAAGCTCTAGGTGGAACTGGTGAATTAGAACAAGCTAAAGCAATCTATCAATTAGTTGAAGATACTTATGGTAAAAGCATTCAAACTCATTCGGGGTTATACCGAGTTGCTTATAAAAGCAATGATTTTGAGAAAGCCCTTGAATTAGCACCATACCTACTTAAAAATACTGAAAATGGATATTCAAGAAATGCATTGCATAAAAATATAGTTTTCCTAAAAGCTTTAGGAGGCTTTGATGTAAAACATTATAATTCTCGAGAGAAAAAGATTATAGACTATACCAAAAGATTTAGTGAAGATAAGGCCATTCATGATATTATAATAACCTACACTAACCAAGTGGGAATGTCTAGGAAAGGTCGCGGATTTGCATTATTCAGTGATGAATACGCCGAAAATATGGAAAGTGTATATAATGCTGTAGCTTTAGAAATTAGCAAAATGCCTAAGGATCTAAGCACCGATTCTTATAACCCAAATTATCCAACCTTTGATACCTATTATGTAGAAATGCCAAATTGTGGCGTTAATGCGAATGGCGAACAATGTGATAAAGTAAAAATACAAACTTTACCACATTCAAAACAACCTTTTGATATATGTCCAAGTAAATAAAGAAAAACTTAAGTGTTTTTTCTTTTTTTGTTTTTGATATTTTAGTTGTTTTACGTCAAACCTTGACAAAAAAAGCAGTAGCATGAATTTAAAAAGCAAATAAATTAAACAACTAACACAAAAGACTTCCAAACATGTTTAGGTTTATCTATTATAAATGTCAATAGGTCAAAGTTAAAAACAATTAATTATTCCAAAAAAAATAGGCGGAGCTTAAAAAGGTTTCTTAAAATTCAGTATACTCATCACGCTTATAAAGCGAATTCTAAATATTTTTACCTTGAGCTTTTCACAAATTCTCTAATTACATCTTGGGTTCCGTATTGACTAACAGTTACAATACAATAACCATCATATAAATTGTAAAATAAAATCTGATAGAAATTATCAACTTTTAACTTTGACATTCCTATCAGGTTTATATATTTTAGTATACTTTTATTATTGGCTTTAACAACACGGATTTCATTTAAAATATGTAATTTGCTTTATCAGTTTCGCTTAACACCAAAACTGATAGTTTACAGGTCTCAAGGACCCGCTACCAGACTTTTCTAAAGAAAAGCCTGCATATGAATTGCCTAAATTGTTTGGCTATTTTAATTTATAAGGGTCTGACGATGTTCCAGCGCC
>CAZIDO010000021.1:0-14038 GCA_964538005.1 uncultured Muribaculaceae bacterium | reverse complement strand
GCTGGAACATCATCAGATCCTTATAAACTAAAATAGCCAAACAATTTAGGCAAAATTACAGAAAGTGTGTCAATACTTTCTTTTTTTAAAAAAAATGTTGATTAAAACTATTCCTAACTGCTCATTATAAACATAGAATGTAAAAGAAAGGAGATAAATATGTTCGGTAATTTTGAAGAAGAAGCAAGAAAAGTTTTAGTCACAGCAAAAAAAGAAATGCAAGATTTGCACCATCCTTATGTATCTTCTGAACATCTTTTATTAGCAATTCTAAAAGATGATAACGATATAACAGAAAGATTAAAAGAATATGATTTAGATTATAATATTTTTAAAGAGGAAATAATTAAAATAATTGGTCGTGGTTCGAAACCAAGCGAATTTTTCTTATATACGCCTTTACTAAAAAGGATTATAGAAAATGCAGTTATTGATGCTAAAGAAAACAATAGTGGTATTGTAACCATTAATCATTTATTTTCCAGTCTAATTGAAGAAGGCGAAGGCGTTGCTATTAGAATCTTAATTGGTATGGATATTGATATCGACGAACTATATAATGATTTCACTTATAAATTAACTAGTAAACCTGGCAATAAGAAACTATTACTAGAAGAATTAGGTGTAGATTTAAATAAAAAAGCAATTAATGGCCATTTAGATCCAGTTACTGGTAGAGATAATGAAATTAAAAGAATTTTAGAGATCTTATCAAGAAGAACTAAAAATAATCCTTTACTAATTGGTGATGCAGGAGTTGGAAAAACAGCAATCGTTGAAGAACTTGCTAATATGATTATTAGAGGCGATGTACCAATGAGTTTGAAAAATAAAAGAATAATTTGTTTGGACATGGCAACAAGTGTTGCCGGCACTAAATATCGTGGTGAATTTGAAGAAAGAATGCACAAAATTCTAAAAGAAATAGAAGAAAACGATGATATTATTTTATTTATCGATGAAGTGCATACTTTAGTTGGAGCAGGTGGAGCTGAGGGGGCAATCGATGCTTCAAATATATTTAAACCAGCTTTAGCCCGTGGTAAATTAAGATGTATTGGAGCTACTACAACCGATGAATATAAAAAATATATTGAAAAAGACAGTGCATTAGAAAGAAGGTTCCAACGTGTTGTTATAGAAGTGCCAACAATAGAAACAGTTAGAGATATTTTAACTAATTTAAAAGAAATATATGAAGGATATCATAAAGTAATTATTGATGATGAAATTGTTGATTTAATAATTAATCTGTCTGAAAAATATATTTATAACCGCAATCAACCAGATAAATCAATTGATATCTTAGATGAAGTATGCGCAAAAGCAAGCTTAAAAGAAAGTAAAAATTTAACCCAATATAAAGAATATAATAAGGAATTAAAAAATGTTATTGCTAATAAGAAACAAGCAATAATTAAAAATGATTTTACAGAAGCCTCAAAATATAAAACAGAAGAATATAAATTAATGAATTTAATTAATAATTTAGAATTAACCCTATATAAGAAAAATAATAAAAAAGTAACTAAGATAGATGTTGCTAATATCGTTCATAGTAAAACCGGTATTCCGATTTATGAATTATTAAATGAAAAGAAAATGATAATTAAACAAACTGAAAAAATAATTAAGCACGATTTAATTGGGCAAGATGAAGCTGTAAAACAAGTAGCCAATATTGCTAAAAAAATTAAATTAGGTTTAAATGATAAATGTTATTCAATGTTATTTTGCGGTCCTTCAGGGGTGGGGAAAACTGAATTAGCAAAGTTGTTTGGTAATAATATAGTTGGTAATAAAAATGTTATTAAATTAGATATGAGTGAATATAGAGAAGCCCATAGTATTAGTAAAATAGTTGGAGCTCCTCCAGGCTATATTGGTTATGATGATAATACTAATGTATTAGAAGAAATAAAAAACAAACCATATTCGGTTTTAATCTTAGATGAAATTGAAAAAGCTCATACTAATATTACAAATTTATTTTTACAAGTATTGGATGAAGGCGTTATTAAAGATAGTAAAGGCAATTTAGTAAGATTTGATAATGTAGTTATTATTATGACTTCTAATGTTGGTTTTCATGATATTAATGTAGGCTTTAATACGGAAAATAAAGTCAAGACAAAACTAAATGATAAATTTTCTATTCCATTTATGAATAGAGTTGATAATGTAATAACTTTTAATTCTTTAAAAGAAGAAGATATTATTAAGATAATTAATCTTAAAATAAAAGATTTAAAAGAAAAATATAGAGAAAAAATTGATATAACTATTGGTCCTAAAGTATTAAAAGAAATTGTTAAATTAACTAATTATGAGGAATATGGGGCTAGGAAAATTAAAAAAGTTATTAAAGATTCTTTAGAAACCGAAGTAGTTGAAGCTTTAATCGATAATAAGAAAAGTATTAATATAAAAGAAATTGGTCAAACAGTATAAACTTTAGATAATCTAAAGTTTTTTCGCTATATAATAAAAAAATCTTGACTTTAAAATAGTTAAGGGATTATAATGGAAAAGACTTGTATAAAGTTGCATATATTTATAGGAGGCTTAGGGGGATTTCCCTAATTACAATTAAAGGCACCTAGATGATACCCACTAGTTACTAAATAACTAGTTTTTTGTGTCCTAACAGTCAAGGGGGGATGAAAGAAAATCAATATTAGTAAGACCAGAAATTTAATAGTAGGGAGATGATAAAATGAGTCTTATGCAGAAAGACTTAAATGAAGAACAAAATTATTTAAATGTTGTTCAAAAATTAGTACAAGAAAAAATAACCAAATTAGAAACAGATCATAAGGAACTAAGCGAAAGTATTACTGAAGAACAAAAAGAAATGTGGAAAAATATTGGTAATATGGATATAGCTGAAATCGAATTTGCATCATCAGATATTGAACGCTCTTATCTTCAAGCTAAATATTTTTATCAAAATTTAAGTAAATTTCAACTAGTTTTTAAAAATCCATATTTTGGGCGAATTGATTTTAAAGAAAAATGTGGACAAACTAAAGTATATATCGGTCTTTCGTCGGTAAGTGATATTGAATATAATAACTATGTTTATGATTGGAGAGCCCCAATTTCTTCACTTTATTATGACTTTGAATTAGGGGATGCTTTCTATGAAGCTCCAGAAGGAATTATTAAAGGAGACATCAATTTAAAAAGACAATATAAAATAGAAAATGGTCATTTAGATTTTGCCTTTGATAGTTCCGTTAGTATTCAAGATGAAATGCTTAAAAATGCTTTAAGCAACAACTCATCAGAAAAAATGAAAGATATTGTTACAACAATTCAAAAAGAACAAAATGAAGTTATTAGAAATACCAATTATGATAACCTAATAGTAGAAGGTGCCGCTGGAAGTGGTAAAACATCGGTCGCTCTCCATCGAATTGCTTTTATTTTATATCGTTATCGTAATTACATAAATAACAAAAACATCATTATTTTTTCACCAAACAAAGTGTTTAGTGATTATATATCAGAGGTTTTGCCATCACTAGGTGAAGACAACGTTCCATGCATGATTTTTAGTGAATTTTTAGAAAATCAAATGTTAGAATATGAAGATGTTGAAAATTATTCACAATTAATTGAAAGATATCACAATACTAAAGACAAACTAGAAAAAAGAATTATGGAAATAAAAATGAGTAATGATTTTATATATTTAGTGGATGAATACATAAAAAGAGTAATTCACAAGATTAAATTTAAAGATATAATGATTGGTAATGAATTACTTTTAAGCAAAGAAGAATGTGAAAAGGATTTTAATGAAACTTATTGGCTTCATAAACCGATAGTTAAAGTTCAAAAGATTATTGATAATGTTACTAATCAATATAAGAATACTCATAAAAAAAGAGTTAGGGGTTATGGAACTACAATTAAGAAAAGTGTCACATATAATCCGGATATTGATAGTATTGTATTAGAAATGTACCAGAATCCAGAATTTTTAAAATCAGTTCACGAAAAATATGATATAAATGCTGAAGAATTTAAAGAGTATTCTATTAAAGAAATGAAAAGTACAGGAGTAAAGTATTATGACGGTATTATTTATCTTTATATAAAAGTTAAATTACAAGGTATCAAGGGAAGAAAAGATATTCAATACGTTGTAATAGATGAAGCTCAGGATTATAATTTAATGCAATATTATTTAATTAGAGAATTTTATAATAACGCAAAATTCACAATTTTAGGTGACCCAAATCAAGCAATTACTTCAATGGTTAATTATGATAATATGAATGAAGTAAAAGAAGTTATTGGTGGTAATGGAAAGCTTCTTAAACTGATGACTACCTATCGTAGTAGTTATGAAATAACTAGTTTTTGTAATTCTATTTTAAATCTAAACCATGTCAATATGATAAATAGACATAGTGAAGTACCCCAAATAACTAACATTAAAAAAGAGGATTTAAAAATAAAAATTGAAACATTAATTCAACAAAGCATTGATGCAAATTTAGAATCAGTAGCGGTTTTATGTGAAAACAAAGATATTGAATATGAAATTAATGAATTAATAGACAAAAATAAATATAATATAAAACTATATATTCTTCCAGTATATAGTTCAAAAGGATTGGAATTTGATAGTGTAATTATTTATGATAATGGATTTAGTGTAAATGATCAAAAACTATATTATGTAGCTTGTACAAGAGCTCTTCATAAATTAAATATATTAAAATGTAACAATTAAGTTACATTTTTTTTGTTTTATGATACAATGTATTTATATAATTAATTTGCAAATGGAGAAGTGATAAAATGAAATTATTAATAATAACTGGACCGCAAGCAGTTGGCAAAATGACTGTGGGTCAGGAGATTGAAAAAAGAACTAAATTAAAACTTTTTCACAATCATATGACGATAGACTTAGTTTCAAATTTTTTTAGTTATGACACTGTTGAAGGCCAAAGGCTAGTCGATCATTTTCGTTATGAGATATTCAAAGAGGTTGCTAAAAGCGATATGGAAGGTATAATTTTTACGGTTGTATGGGCTTTTGATGATACAAGCAATTGGGAATACATTGAGAGCATAGCGGATATTTTTAAAAAGCAAAATGGAGAAATATACTATGTTGAATTAGAAAGCGATTTAGAAACTAGATTAGAAAGAAATAAAACTCCAAACAGATTAGAACATAAACCTTCTAAAAGGGACATTGCTTGGAATGAAGAGCATATCATAGAATCAATGAATAAATACCGTTTAAATTCAAATCCTGGCGAAGTAAAGCTTCCAAACTATATTAAAATAAATAATAACAATAAAAGTGCTTCAGAAGTAGCTGAAGAAGTAATTGGGAAATTCAATTTATAATAAAACTTCAATTTCTTGAAGTTTTTTCTTTTTGGAAAAATGAAATAAAAAAATCAATTATGGTTTTATAAAGGATATTTGGCAATAATTTTATTTGGTTCTATAAAATTGTAAGAGCTTCCTTACCCAATATATAAGTTTTTGACTAAACATTTAACATCGGTATTAACTTGTTCTTCATCAATGCTATATCCAGAGGGAAGTTCTTCTATTGAAATATCTATTCCTTTTTTAATCATTTCTTTATATGTTACTAAGGCATTTTTAAAATTACCTTTGTTGCCTTCATTATTAAAGCTTTCATCAGTAAGAAATTCTTTTCCAATTAAATAATCATCAAACCATTTTTTAGACATGTGATGATAGTAATAAGAAACGCCACCATTTGGCTTCATTAAAGCACTAAGATTAGATAATCCAATTTCAAACTCGGAAGGATCTAAATAATATGGAATGTTTGAAAGTAGGACACTATCAAATTCTTGCCCTGATAGGTTAGATTGTAATTCTAATAAATCACTATTAACGAAAGAAGCTTTAACATGATTGGTTCTATTTTGTACTGAATAAAAATTTTCTTTATTTGAAGAAAAGGCAGATAGTTTAGGTCCAACAGCTTTATATGAAAATAAAGAAAGAGCATGAAAAATTTGGGGATTTCTATGACGTCCTCGTTGTGAACAAATTAAATATTGGATATAACCGTCCAAAATTTCAGAAGACAGATCATTAATTTTAGCTATTTTTGGAAGTTTTTCTTCAAAAAGAAATGCTAACTCATCTTCTGAGTAACCCCACTTTGTTCTTTTTGAAGTTGCTATTTCTTTATCACGATGTTTTCTAAATTCATCCCAAAAAATATGCGAAGGGTCATCTTTAAATTGGCTACTTATTATACCAATTAATTCTGGTGACATATAGTCCAATGAAAATGGATTATGAAATAAATTAATATATTCATCATAATTTAAAGTTTGAATTGCCCAAAATTTTAAATTAGCAATATAATATTGTAATCTATTTATATCAAATGTAGTTATTTCGTCAGCGCCATTAAAAATACTTTCTAATAAATAGTCTCCACTACTAGCAACAGTTAATACTTTATCGCCGGGAGATACAACATCCGGAACTACTTTACCAATGACGTCATTAGGATTTAAATAAAGTGAACGTCTATTTTGATAAAATTTGTAATCACCCATAAATTTAATACCAGATTGTTCTTGCATACAATATTTAATATCTTTTTTTACTTGTTTAGGAGTCAATCCGTCATATGCAATTGTTTCCACCAAATCACCCTTTCAATCTGTTGTTATTATATCTTAAATCGTAAAAAAGTCAATAAAAGATGTAGTTAAACTACACCTTTATCAAAATCAATGAAAAATGTTTGATACCAAACTAAATATACTAGAATAGTCCATATTTTACGACAGTTGTTTTTGCGTCCATGATAATGTTCATCTAATAATTTATTTAAATATGGAACATCAAAGAATTCACTAGTAAAATCTTTATTAAAATAATCTTTAGCAAAATTATAATATTTTTCTTCTCTAAACCATTTAATAATAGGTACAGGGAATCCTTTTTTAGGGCGTTTGTACCATTCTTCAGGAATTCTAGAAGAAGCAGCCATTCTCAATATATACTTAGTCGTGCCATGACTTAATTTATATTCACTTGGTACACGGCTTGCTAAAGCAAATACTTCTTTATCTAATATTGGAACTCTAAGTTCTAATGAATTTGCCATACTCATTTTATCAGCTTTTAATAAAATGTCATTTGGTAACCAAAAGTGCATATCTAAATATTGCATTTTAGTTATGTCATCTTTGTCTTTAACCTCATCATAATAAGGTTTAGTAATGCTTTGGAAAGTAACATTACTTTTATATTTAGGTGATAAAGCTTTGTTAGCTTCTTTATTATCGAAGACAAACGCATTACCAATATAATAGTCTTCAACGGTACTACCGCCTTTAGTTAGAAAGTTTTTACCATGAAAGTCGGGTAAAGGACTAACAATAGCTTTTAATCCCTTACGTAAGAAACTAGGTAATCTACGATATTTAATTAATAAATCATCATCTTTATAAAATGGATAACCACCAAATAATTCATCGGCACCTTCGCCTGATAAAACAACTTTAACCTCTTTACTAGCTAAAGCTGATAAGAAGTAAAGGGGAACGGCTGATAAATTAGCTGTTGGCTCATCTGCAAAGTATTGTACTTTATTCAAACTACTGAAAAAGTCATCGGCGTTAATCAATTCACTAATATTTTCAATATGTAGCATATCAGATAATTCTTTAGCGTATGGAACTTCATTAAAGTTTTGATAGTCAAACCCAACCGAAAATGTTTTATCAGGTTTTAAATAAGAAACAACATATGATGAATCAATACCTCCAGATAAATAAGCTCCAACTGGAACGTCACTAATTAAATGTGCATCAATTGATGAAGTAATATTATCATCAATATCTTTAACTAAAGTATCAAAGTCTGCTTTAACGCTATTAAAGTGAATTTGATAATATTTAGTAATATCAATCTTATCTTTTTCCATATCATATTTAAAATAATGACCAGGTAATAATTTAAAAACACCTTTGAAGAAAGTTTCTCTTAAAACTGAAGTTTGAAAAGTTAAATAAGGTTTTAAAGATTCTTTATTAACTTCTCTAATAAAGTCGGGATGACTTAAGAAACTTTTGATCTCTGAACCATACATAAAAGTACCATTCATATTAGTGTAGTAAAAAGGTTTTTGTCCGAAATGGTCACGGGCACCAAATAATACTTTATTTTTTTTGTCCCAAATAACAAAACCAAACATCCCTCGGAGTTTACCTAATATATTTTCACCATATTCTTCATAACCGTGTAAGATTACCTCAGTATCAGCATTAGTTTTAAAAATATGTCCTTTTTTAATTAAGTCTTCTTTAATTGATTTGAAATTATATATTTCTCCATTAAAAGTAATAACCATGCTTTCATCTTCATTAGTCATCGGCTGTCTACCACCTTTAAGGTCAATAATACTTAAGCGTCTAAATCCCATCGCAATATCGTTATCGATGTAAAACGATTCGTCATCAGGTCCACGATGTTCAATCGCCTTTGTCATAGCAGCGATTGGGTCTTTATCTTTTCTATTTATAAATCCAGTAAAACCACACATAGTTTCACGTCCTTTCTATTGTTTCCAGTAACCATTTTTATAATCTTTATAATAATTAAAGTATTTACGTATTAAAAACAAGATACGTTTTAAAGGTAAGTCTTTTTTATAAAACAGGGGATTAACAACCTTTTTTTGTTTGTATAATTCCAAAGCTTTTTGTTTGAACTCGTCATTAACCACATATTTTTTTATAATGCCTTTTGGTATATAAGATAGTAAAATGTTTTCTTTAACTAATTCAAAGTCTTTATCAAGATGATATACTAAATCATCAACGACATATTTAACTAAGTTAAAGCCAGCGGCAGTAACATAGTAACTACATCTACCTTGGCGGGCATTAATCTCTAAAATTTTGTATTTTTTATCACGATAATCATATTTAATATCTAATTCAGCTAAGCCCTTAAAATTAATAGTTTCCATAAAGTCTTTAAATTGTAAAATAACTTCTTCATCATAACCATTAGTATCAAAACCATTTATTAAACAAGCAGCGTTACCAACCATTTTAGTAGTGTGCTCCTGCAAACCAATTTGGGCAAAAGCGAAGAATTGACAAATACCCTCAGTATTACAGTAAACAACGCCATCAAATAATGCACTGTCGTCCCCTGGAATATATTCTTGAATAATTAATTTTCCTTTGTAAGGACTATTTCTAAAAGCATTTATTGTTTCTTTTAATTCATCTACATTATTTATTTTATATATTTTCTTTTTACCAACAAATTCAATGTGATTAAAATCTATTACATCGTTTGGTTTAATGATGATAGGGAAGTCAAAGTCAAAATCTACATCATCGTTTAAATCATAAATAATTGTTTTAGGTAAAAATCCAGAATCTTTATATTTTTCAAAAAATAAATCTTTCATCATTAATGATTCTAAGAAATCTAAGTCTACATAATTAAAAACAATTCGAGGATCTAACGCATCTTTATTAGCAACCAATCCTCTAGCGTAAGTTTCATTGGAACTAATACATACTATTTTTTTAGCATCGATGTCTTTAACATATTCGTTCATAGCATCGGCAAACTCATCAATATTCCATAGACGTTTATTGTAAGTCGCATTTATGATATTTGAATGATTTACAAAACTCATGGGCATATGCGAAAAAACACGAACTTTATGACCATATGCTTCGTGGCAGCATCTTGCCATGTAGTAGGCATTGGCATCACTACCAATTATAATAACTTCAAAATCCATAATATCACGTCCTTAATATTTTATTTCTGTAAATTTGTCTTCTTCTTTATAAACTCTTGGAACTCTATTAGTAATTGATGTTAATAATTGGTAAGCACTAACACCTATTTCTTTAGTTTTTTGTTTCAAATCATAATAAATTATAACATCATCATGTAATTTAACATTGTTGTCGATTTTAATCATTGCCATATCCATGCCCAGTTTACCGATAATTTGATATTCTTTATTATTAATTCTTACTTTTTTACCTTCATTACTTGTAAGTAGTCCGTCGGCAAAGCCAATTGGCATAATTCCAATTTTAATATTTCCTTCAGCAATATATTTGGCTTCATATCCAACGTATTCACCTTTTTTAACTTCTTTAATATTCATTATTTCTGAATGTAAAGAAAGAGCAGTTTTAATATTTAAATCATTTGAATAGTTAATTGAACTAATACCCATTTTCTTTAAATACCATTTTCTTTTTAATTTTCTTAAGCCAGTTGGTTCTGATTGTTTTTGGTCAAAACCAAACATAATAATTCCAAGTCTCACTCCGTTGGCGTATTGCATTTTAGGGTGATTAACTAAAGTAAGAGAGCGCCCTAAATGAACTATAGGAATTTTACTTAAATCAATTAAACTAGTAAGTTCTTCAAATCTATTTAAGCCCGTGTCCCAATGGATGTCCCACATACCACTTGTTCCAAAGTGAGTATAAATTCCTTCTAACGTCAAATTACTTTCATTTATTTTATCATAAGCTTCTTTTACCAATTGTTTATCTTTAAAACCTAATCTATTCATTCCATTATCTATTTTTAAATGAACTTTTAGATTTAGATTTAAATTTATACTATCAAGATAATCCATGTCGGGAATAGTAATGGTAATATTATTATCTTCGCAAAGATTCAAATAATTTATATCAATGGGCTCTAAACAAAGAATAGGAATTTCCGAGTTTCTTTTTCTAATTGATAAACACTCTTCTAAAGAAGAAGCCGCCAGGTAGTTAATACCACCTTTGATTAAACTATCAACCACATAATCTCCATGACCATAGGCATTAGCTTTGACAACGCCTATATAATATTGATAAGAATATTTACTAGTGATATCTTTAATATTACTTTCTAAAATATCACAATCAATTAAAGCATAAGTTTTTCGATACATAATTTTCACCTATATTTCCTTATTTCATTATATAATATTTTGAGTGATTGTGCAAATGAAGAAAAGTGTAAATTAGTAAAATTTGGTGTGTACATTTTTAGGGTATTGTGCTATAATAATTTGCAGGTGATTGGATTATGATCGAAACAATTAAGATGACACTTAAAGATAATGAAAATTTAACTCCAGAGGTTAGAGATAACTTACTAGAACTTATTATTATCTTCCACAATAGCTTTGAAGATATTGACCTTGCCAATCTTAATGAGAGACTCAAAACTCTAATCATTAAAAGAGAAAGTAAGTTTTTAGTTAAACTTCCTTGCAAATACAATCCATTTAATAATGAGATTCTGATTAACTTAGGTAAGTTTGAAGAATGTGATGCTAAGCACTGGCTTATGCACTGCGTACTTGCAATGATTACAGCTAAGGAAACCTATTATGGTTTTAATAATTCAGAAGACACATTAATCGCTTTGAATGAGGGATACACTGAAATAATGACTAATTATTTAGTTGGTGATATTGATAATAATTTTTATACAGATGATATTATTATAACCAATCTTATTAGTAAAGTAGTAGGGGAAGATACTCTATTTGATGCTTATTTCAAAAATGATTCTAAAAGTGTAATAAGGGCAATGATTGAAGCGGAGGATAAGTAATATGGAATCAACAAAAATTGATGATCTATTAAAAGATATTAATGACGACAATGAAAGACGTAAAAGCGGACTAAATACAAACCCATTCTATAAACAAGGACAAATTGCAGCAGTATTTCCATCAGTGGTTATGTGGGCACCAGAGTTATTTTGTTTAAATGCAGAATATTATCCGGAAGAAACTCGTGAAAATCTAGATAACGATATTATACCCAGTGTGGCCGCCGAAATTGCTGAAATAGCTAAAGCTCAAGCCTATGAAAAAGATAATTCAGGGTTGCAAAGGGCAGCATAAATATAATTTGGAAAATAAAATAATTGTGCTATAATTAATATAGAAAAAGCAATGACTAGAGAGTAGTACTAAAAGCAAGTATTTTAAAGTGATTTAGGAATAGTGAGAACCTAATAGATAATCTTTTACGAATTCACTTTGGTAGCTGTATATTTAAAGATATACCGGTGGTGCGTTATAACCTTTGAGGTAATAGTTATATTACAAATTAAGGTGGTACCACGTAATCACGTCCTTATATGGATGTGATTTTTTTATGGAAGGAGAAATTATGGAAATTAAACAAATTACAGAGGAATTACAAATTAAAATAGCAAATGCTAAAACTATTAAAGAAATAGCTGACTTAAAAGTAGAATATTTAGGTAAAAAAGGTATTGTAACTGAAATGTCGAAACAAATGGGGAGTTTATCACCAGATGAAAGAAAAGAATTTGGTAAAAGCTTAAATGAAATAAAAACTAGTGTTACATTAATTTTAGAAGAAGCTAGTAAAGTTCTAGAAGAAAAAGCTTTAACTGAAAAATTATCAAATGAATCAATTGATATAACATTACCAGCTACTAAAATACCGGTTGGAGCTCCTAGTCCTTTAGAAAAAATCATTGAAGAAGTAGAAACTTTATTAATGAGTATGGGCTATGACGTGGTTGAAGGTCCAGAAGTTGAAGAAGACAAATATAACTTTGAACTTCTAAACATTCCAAAGGGGCATCCAGCAAGAGATGCTCAGGATACTTTCTATATTAATGAGGAAGAGACTTTATTACGTAGCCAAACTTCACCAGTTCAAGTAAGAACCATGCTTGAAGGCCAAGGTGAAAAACCAATTAGAATGATTTGTCCAGGAAAAACTTGGCGTAGAGACGATGATGATGCTACGCATTCTCATCAATTCATGCAAATAGAAGGATTATTAGTCGATAAAAATGTTAGTTTATCAGACTTAAAAGGAACAATAGATGTAATTGTTAAAAAACTATTTGGTGAAGATATTGAAACGAGATTTAGACCAAGTTATTATCAATTTACAGAACCATCTGTCGAAGTTGATATTAGCTGTTTTAAGTGTAAAGGAGAAGGCTGTAATATATGTAAACCGGCAGGGTGGATAACTGTAGCAGGAGCTGGAATTGTTCATCCTAATGTTTTAAGAAACTGTGGCTATGACCCTGATGAATGGACTGGATTTGCCTTTGGTTTTGGGGCCGAAAGATTAGCAATGCTTAAATATCAAATAAATGATATGCGTGTATTTTATAATAACGATTTAAGAGAAATAAAAACGTTTGATAGAGGGGGGGAATAATTCATGATGAATTTAGAATGGGTAAAAGATTATATCGATATTAGTGGCGAAGATTATAATGAATTAGCTAGCAAAATAACTAAGGCTGGTATTAATATTGAACACGTTATTTCTAATCATATAGACAATTTGGTAATTGGTGAGGTTATTAAATGTGAGCCTCATCCAGATAGTGACCATTTAAATGTTTGTATCGTTAATACTGGGGAAGAAGAATTACAAATTGTTTGCGGAGCTTCTAATGTAAGAAAAGGTTTAAAAATTATTTTAGCTAAAGTCGGTGCTGTATTACCAGGTGATTTTGAAATCAAAAAAAGCAAAATCAGAGGTGTGGAATCAAATGGAATGATATGTGCTTTATATGAACTAGGGTTAGAAGAAAAAACTGAAGAAACATATAACAAAGGTATTTGTGAATTAAATAGTGATGCCAAAATTGGTGAAGATCCTTTAAAATATTTAGGCTTAGACGATACATTATATGAATTAGATATTCATAAACATCGTAATAATGATTGTTATTATCATTTAGGTTTTGCTTATGAAATAGCGGCTATTTTAAATAAAAGAATAACTTTGCCTGAAATAAGCACTAAAGAAATAAGTGATGACATTAAAAACCATTTTGAATTAGAAGTAGATACTGATAAATGTCCATACTATTTAGCAAAAATGGTTACTGGTGTGCAAATTAAAGAGTCACCAGATTTTATTAAAAAAAGATTATTATCAGTAGGAATGCGACCAATTAATAATGTTGTTGATATTTCTAATTATGTGATGTTAGAATATGG
>CAZIDO010000020.1:0-14105 GCA_964538005.1 uncultured Muribaculaceae bacterium | reverse complement strand
TATTCCATAAGAAAACCTCAGTTATTAATTAACTGGGGTTTGTCTACACTCTGAAGAGTTTTTAGAACTCTTAATTTAATTTATGAATTTTAAATTTTTGACTTATTTTATCAGTTATAATATATAAAATAATAATATAAATTATATTAGCAAGCATTGAACTATAAATACTTTTAAATACTGCGAATAAATCAAATGATATATTGGCAGTTATTAGCAACAAACTATAAGTAACCATCCTGTAAATTACAATACAGACTAATGCCATAATTGAAACGTTTAAATAGTTGTTTGAAAGTAATAAATTTAATCTAGTAATTATAAAAGCCAAAAGTAAAAATAAAAATCCATGGATAATAATTGTATCGGTATAAATCAAATCATAACCAACACCAATTAAAAAACTTGTTCCATAGTATTTTATTTTATCTCCATTAAAATATGGATAAATAATAATTAAAGCCATTAAAGTAAACAGCGGCATAAATATTCCTGTTAATGATATAAAATTAGAAATCAAACTATCTAAAACAAAAGATATAATTAATACTACCGGTATCATTTAGATTCTCTTTTCAAAATAGTTAAATAATCTATATCATTAAAGTTAACGGAACTTTTAACCACTGCAACTCTAGATAAATCAAAATTATCGGTTGTTGTTTTTGTTACATGGCCAATTAATAAGCCACTTGGGAAAATATCCCCCATCCCTGTTGTTACAACTTCGGCATTTTTAGGTATTTCAGTATTTTCACTAATACCTTCAACTGTATATGAATTATTTTTTGATGAATATTTAGAAATCAAACCATAAACATATCCGTCATTCACTTTAATTTTAACACTTACTTTATCACTCATTGTTTCATTTGAAAGAAGTTTTACTGTACTATTATGATTACTAGTACTGGTGATTTTACCAACTAACCCTTGACTATTAATAACTGCCATGTTTTTATTTATACCACTTTTGCCACCCTTATCAATTGTTATTTCTTGATACCAATAATCAATATTTCGATTAACTACAGTCGCACTAGTATAAACTTTATCACTTAACAAGGTATTTAATTCTAAAGATTTTTTTAATTTTTTATTTTCTTCTTTTAAATTATCGGTTTCAGCCACAATACTATCCAATTGTTTTTCTTTTGCTTTTAATTCTTTATATTTATCATAAATATCATTTTTTTCTTTGTTTTCTCTTAATTTATCTTTGATAAAATTTACAGGGGCGCTGATAACATTAACAATAAATGTTCCGCTATCTTTAATCATTTTTTCTGGTGCACTTAAATTACGATCTTTTTTAAGTGCTACAGAAAGGATAACTAAAACAAGCGCCATAACAACGATGGCAATGATTAATAGATATTTTTTTTCAAATCTCTTTTTTCTGTACATTTTTATCACCTATATAAAATTATAATATATTTTTTCGATAAAACCAACTAAATTTTACCATTTTCTAAAAAACTATAGTATTTATTTTTGCTAATAATTACATGGTCTAATAATTTGATGCCCATTAAAGCTCCGATTTGATTTAATCTTTCGGTTGTTATTAAATCGTCCTCGCTTGGTCTTACATCACCGGTTGGATGATTGTGCACACAAATAAAGGCTGTAGCATTCAATCTATAAGCTTCTTTAAATATATCTCTTGGATGAACCATACTATGATTAACAGTACCAATAAAAAGTAATTTTTCTTTTAATATTTTTTTGCTAGAATCTAAATATAGACAATAAAAAAATTCTTGATCAGTACTTATAATATTTTTATAGTATTCATAAACGACTTCAGGTGAAGTAAATTTCACATCAACTATTTTATCTTGTTTAGTATTTATTCTTTTAGATAGTTCTGCAAGCGCAAGTAAAAGACAAGCTTTAGCTGTTCCTATTCCTTTAATATTTGTCATTTCATGATAAGTAATATGTTTTAAATTTTGAACACTTCCAACGCTAGTTAATATTTGGCTTGCTAAAGCTTTAGCTGATACATCTTTGGTTCCTGTTTTTAAGACAACTGACAGCAATTCCTCGTTACTTAAACTACTTACTCCCTTATTGATTAAACGTTCTCTAGGACGCTCGTTAATGGGTAATTCTTTAATTTTAATATTCAATGTTGACCAACTCCTCATATTTTGCTAGGACTTGATTACAAATAACCCCAATTGTCTTACTATCCTTCGTTTTATTAAGTAATTGATCATATTGACTTAATGCAGTTAAGAAATTGGCATTGTCGGTAACTTTTTCCTTTATATAAGTATCATACCCTTTTTCTTTGTAATATCCTTTTATTTTCTCTGCATTTTTTTTATTTAATGAAATTCCTACATATGTATAGTACATGTTTTCTTCAACATTATATATATAATTTTCAAATTCTGTCATGTTATTTGCCATATTTTCTTTATTGGAGTACACTCCTCTTTGTATATAATAAACTGTTTCAGCATTTTTAGAAACCGCTAAAGTATCAGCTTTATCATAACTACTAATTAAAAAATATGCCATTAAAGTTCCTAAAGCTAAAGAAGCAAATATGGGAACAAAATATTTTTTCATACTATCACCTTTATCCATTGTAGCTTTTTTTATTATAAATTTTTGTCGAACAAGCTAAAAATGAGGCGAAAAAAAACTTAAATTTAATATCTAAGTTTTGTTAAGGCCAAAGCACTAATATGTTCTGGTTGTTTTTGGAGAACTGCTGATTGAAAATCTAAACCAGTTTCTAAACATTCATCATAGTGTTCACTATCTTCTTTAGCTATTTTAGCGTCCCTAATAAAATGTGCAGTAGTTCCTGCTGTTAATAATGATACTGAAGCAAATGCTGAATCATTATTTATAAAACCTACTCCTAATGCAGTAACTGTTGCAGCGCCTGAAACGGCTGCCTTAAGATAATTAAATCTTTTTTGGTCATTATATTTCTCAGCATATATGGCGTCAACATCCAAACTATAGTTAACATTATCATCAGTTAATGGATTTTTTACTAAAGTGTTTGGTAATTTTTCTACTGCTGTTGCTAATAGTCTAGATCTCAAATTATCTTGTTTTTGCATTTCATCTTTTAAACCGTTAGTTAACGCCTGTGATTTTATTGAACTATACGTTAAAGCACCAGCAATTAATAACGGAATAATTGAGCCTGTTAATCCACCAATTATTGCACAAGCTCCACCTACTGTTAACTTAAAATTTCTAGCGCCTCGTTTATAATTATAGATTTCTCTTTCAAGCCCTACAATTTTAGCCAATTGTGAATTTTTATCAATTAATTCATCATAAGTCATTAAATCAATATTGTCTTCCGTGTTTTTAATATATTCACTAAGCCGGATTGTTCCTTTTTTATTTTCAATTAATGTTTCCATTGTAATCTCCCCTTTAAATATGAGGCTATAATAGCATACACATAGATTTTTGTCAATTAAAAAGTAGAATTTAAATTCTACTTAAATATTTCTTCTTCTTAAGAAAGCTGGAATAACTGAATCGTCATCTCCGTCAATATCTAAAGGTAAAGAATCTACTTTATCTTCTCTACTAGCATGAGATGGCATATCTTTTTCTTTGTCTTCGAATCCAGTTGCAATTACAGTTACAATAATTTCATCAGTAAAGTTTTCATTAATAACCGCTCCAAAAATTGTATTAATATCTGTATTTGCTGATTTTCTAATAGCTTCTACCGCTTCTTCAACTTCGAATAATGTTAAGTTAGGTCCACCGGTTACATTGATAATTGCATCCATAGCTCCATCAATGCTTGTTTCTAATAGTGGACTCAACACTGCTTGATTAGCAGCTTCTACAGCTCTATCTTCACCAACACCAGCACCAATCCCTATTAAGGCATCTCCACGTTTTTCCATAACAGCTTTAACGTCAGCAAAGTCTAAGTTGATAAGTCCAGGTACAGCGATTAAATCAGATACTGACTGAACACCTCTTCTTAATACATTGTCAACTTCTCTAAAAGAATCTAATAAAGGAGTTGATTTGTCGATAATTTCTCTTAATCTATCATTTGGAACAACGATTAAAGTATCAACATGTTTCTTTAATTCTTGAATACCGGCTAAAGCTTGTTCCATACGTCTCTTACCTTCGAATGAGAAAGGTTTTGTAACAATTCCGACTGTAAGAGCACCTTGACTTTGAGCAATATCTGCTACAACCGGAGCTGCTCCTGTACCAGTTCCACCACCCATTCCGCAAGTAATGAATACCATGTCGGCACCTTTTAATTGTTCTTCAATTTCTGTTTTTGATTCCAATGCTGCTTCTTTACCAATTTGTGGGTTAGCTCCAGCACCTAATCCATTAGTTAATTCTGTACCCATTTGAATTCTATTTTCTGCTAATGAATTGTTTAAAACTTGTGAATCAGTATTAGCTACGATAAAGTCTACTGCTTGTACTCCTGATTCTATCATACGATTAACGGCATTATTACCACCGCCACCGATTCCTATTACTTTAATTTTTGCTAATTGATCCATTTCTAATCCAAACATTTTAATTTCCTCCTATTCGCCGAAAAAGTATCCAAATACTTTACCTAGCATTGTATCGTTTGAAGTACTGAATAATTGCCTATCAGGCGATGATAACACTTCCATATCATTCTTACTAATCATTGTATATTCTTGCCCCTTAAGTTTAAGTGTTCCAATAAAATAAATAATATTGCCTAAAGCTGTACTATATTTATTATTACGAACGCCAATTAATTTAATATTGCCGACACTGGCATTTGCGCCTAACGTATCATGTACAGCATATTCAAAATTAAGGGCGTTACTAACACCACCAGTTACTATTATATACTGAATTGGTTTATTTGTTAAGAGGTTTATTTCATTTTTTGCCAAAGAAAGTATTTCTTCAATTCTTGACATCACAACCTCGGAAACTTCTAACTGATTTATTTTTATTTCTTCATCATTTAAATTAGTTGTTTCATATGTATCATTGACATTGGCATTTTTGCGATGTGCAAAAGCAAATTTTTCTTTTATACGCTTAGCTTCTACGGTATTTACTTTATACATATAAGCAATATCATTATCAATATCTTTTCCTCCCATATTGACTATTTTAGTGTTAACTGGGATACTTTTGTTATAAAGACTAACGGTTGTAACTTCACTACCAACGTTTATAATAGCACCAATTGTACTGCCGATATTACTATCTCTAAAACAATTTATATCTCCTATACTACCAACGGAAATGTCAACTATTTCTATGCCTATACTT
Source organism: uncultured Muribaculaceae bacterium (assembly GCA_964538005.1). Taxonomy (GTDB): domain Bacteria; phylum Bacillota_I; class Bacilli_A; order RF39; family UBA660; genus Coprosoma. The sequence goes on along the minus strand of CAZIDO010000020.1, from coordinate 8,813 downwards.
TCTAAAATACTAGCAACTGAATAAACGTTTTTCTTGGGAACTTCTACCATCATTGATCTAGCCGCTAACTTCTTAGCTGGAAAACCTTTTGGATCTTTCATAATTGTTTTATCGTTTAGCTCAAAATCAATTGGCACTAAAGTGACAAATTCTTTATCGATTGATACATTATTTTTGATACTTGCTACATTAGCGTGATTAATATCCTTAGATGAAACAGTATCCTCAATTACCTCGGTATCCCCTTTGATGATTTTATAATCCGCAAAATAACTTGGTACGGAAGCAATAACTTTTTTTATTCTTATGCCAAGCATTTCCTCAATTTCTTTGAAGGCTTGCTTAATTGATTCACTCGCCCCTTTAGGATCGGTAATTAACCCTTTTTTTATTCCTAAAGCCGGCGTTGAAGTTGTGGCCAATAAGTTTAAATGGTTTTTATAAAGTTCACAAACAACGATTTTTATGGTATCGCTACCAATGTCAATGCTTGCATATACGTGCTCCATTACCATCATCTCCTACAGTATTAAATCAATTATACTATATTTTTTATAAAATGGAAAGTAAATGTCAAAAAAAGTTTGAAAAACTGCTTTAATTATAAGCAAAATAAAAAAACATATCAAATTTTTGATATGTTTTTATTTATTATACAAATTAATGAAATACATTAAAATAATATAAGTTCGACTGGGTTGTTGTTAAACGCCTTCTTAAAATTAAAAAGGTTACATTTTTTTGTAACTTTTTACTCTATAACTTTAAAATATTCACCAGAATCTAAATATAAAATACCTTTTTTATTATCAAACTCTTTAATTATTTCTAAATAATGATTTATTTTGTTAAACTTATTTAACGTTAAATAAACATAATTACCGTCATTCATTGTTAATATAAATCTTTCTTCATCTACTTCATTAGGGTCATATTTAATTTCAGATATTCTTTTAACTATTTTATAATCAGTATTAGCCATTTCAGTTAAAAACGAATTATATATTTTATTAGGTACATAGTTAACTAAAGTTGGAACCGGGAAATTGTCTTCCACTTCTGTTTTATCAGCTAGAATTGTTTTTTTATTAGGCACATAATAAAATAATGGTAAATTTTCTTTAATTTCAATTTCAACATTAACTAGCCATTTTTTTGTAACTTTGGCTTTAGCTATATAAGGGTCTTTTTCTAATTTACTAGATATTGATAATGACATATTTTGAAGACTACTAGGATAGTCATCAATTCCTGCTTTTTTTATTACTTGCCAATCACTATATAAAGTATTACCTTTAACAACAATATTATTTATTTTAATGGTATATGAATAGCAAATTCCTAACGCTAATAAAATTAACACAATAAATAATATCAATACGTTTTTGGCTTTAAATTTTCTTTTCTTTTGGACAACCCTCTTTTTAGCCATAACATCCACCTATTCTATGATTTCTTGCTCAATTATTAAATCTATGTTATATTCTTCTTTTATTTTTTCTTTTATTACATCAATTAAGTCTTTTATATCTTTACCACTTGCCGTTCCATCACTAACGATAAAGTTGGCATGTTTTTCACTTACTTTAGCACCACCTACTTGGTAACCTTTTAAACCTAAATCGTCAATTAATTTACCTGCTATTTTAGTATCAGGATTTCTGAAGACGCTGCCTGCTGACGGATATTCTAATGGTTGTGATTCGTATCTTCTTTTTTTTAGGTCTTTAATGATATTTAAAATAGCATTTTTATTTCCTTTTTGTAGTTCTAAAGTAGCTTCTATACAAATAAAATCTTTATTCTTTAAAATGCTACTTCGGTAATTAAAACTTAGTTCTTCTTTATTTAAAGTTTGTATGTTACCTTCTTCATTAATAACAGTTACTGTTTTAACCACTTCAGATATTTCATGATTATAAGCTCCGGCATTCATGTAAATAGCTCCACCAACCGTTGCGGGAATACCTGAAGCAAATTCTAAACCACTCAAACCTATATTAGCGGTTTTTAATGCTAATTTCATTAAATTATAGCCTGCTCCAACAATTACTTTGGTATCATTGATAATCAAATTGTCTAGGCGATCTAGTTTGACGATTGTTCCATCGTAATCGTTTACAAAAATTAAATTTGAACCATTACCAATAACCATATGTTTTATTTTGTTTTTTCTTAAGTAATTTAATAAATCACTTAAATCATCTATCGTATCAGGATAAATTACCTCTCTAATTGTACCAGATAATTTATAAGTTGTGTAGTCTTTTAATGGCACATTTTGGATTGTTTTGCCATACTTCATTTAACTAGCTCACTTAATTTATTATAAATGATTGTTGCACTGTCATTTACTTTTAAATCTTTTAAATTATTTTTCATATCTCGCAGTTTTTTATCATCATTGATAACTTCGTCAATTTTTGTTATTAAAGTATCATCTAACAAATCCTTTTCTTCTATCATAATAGCAGCATCATTTTTTGCTAAATCTAATGCATTATAATATTGATGGTTATTAGCAACATATGGTGATGGAATTAAAACAGATGGCAATTCTAATGCGATGACTTCACTTAAAGTTGAAGCACCTGCTCTTGATATCATTAAATCTGTTCTTTTCATGACTTTAGTTAAACCTTCGTAGAAAGGTAAAACCTTTACATTACTTGGATAGGCATTTTTAATAAAATCATCATAACTGTCTTTACCTGTAATAATTAATACTTCATAGTTTTTATTTTCAAATTTAGGCATTATTTTTGTTAAATATTTATTCATACTACTAGACCCCAATGACCCCATAACAATAAGTACAAGTTTTTTAGTAGCTGAAAATCCTAATTCTGTTTTAGTAATAGCTTGAACGTTTACCGCACTTTCACTACAAGGATTACCAGTTAAAACTGTTTTATTTTTTGGTAAATGTTCCATTGATGATGAAAATGATACCCCAATCAAATCACAGTATTTAGACAAATATTTATTTGATTTACCAGGAATGCTATTTTGCTCGTGAATAAATGTTTTATACCCTAGTTTTTTAGCACTAACAATTACCGGTACTGTAACATATCCACCAATTCCAATAACCACATCTGGATTAAATTCTTTTATGGCTTTTTTACATTCTTTAAAACCATTTAATAAACATTTAATTGTTTTAAAGTTTTTAGTTAAATGCTTTTTATTAAACCCATACATTTCAATTGACTTAAAAGGTATACCCCTATTTGGAACAATATCTTTTTCCATGCGATTATGAGTTCCAATATATAAAAACTCACTGTTGGGTTCTTTTTCTTTAATTTTATCAATTATGGCCAATGCGGGATAAATATGGCCCCCAGTTCCACCAGCACTTACCACTACTCTCATGTCATCACATCCTTACCTACATTATATCATAATTATATTCGGTATCAAGAATTTTAGGATAACCTTTACACTATATATTATCCTGGTTAATTAAGAAAATTATATCTTTTTTTAGAAGTTTATTATAACATTTGTTGATTGTTATATAAATAATAAATAAACTTATGGCAAAACTTACCATTAATTCTTTTATTGGTATGATGAAATTGGTATCCATGATTTGGTTCAAACTTATATATAAAATATAGTCAAGTAAAAAGATAAATGGGATTGCATATATAAAACCTTTTAAAATAATAAAAACGCTTTCTTTAATTAACATGTTTTTTATTTGTTTATTAGTGGTTCCAATACTTCTTAAAATGCCTATTTCTTTTCTTCTTAAATCAATACTTGTTAAAAACGTTTGCATTACCGATGTCATAGCAATTAAAATAACCAAGAATGTTAAACCATATAAAATCAGTTGGATTGCTAAAACAATATTTTTAGTGATTTTAGTTCCCTTTTTAACATCATAGTAATCAATATCAACTTGATCTTTATCGGCAATCTTTTTAAGTTCTTTCTGTAAATCAATATCACCTTTAACTAATAAAGTTGTTGTGTAGTTTGGACAATATTTATCAAAATTATTGGTTATTAAAGTAACACTATCTTTAGTTAATAAACTATCAAGTCCAAAAGGAATGTCGTTTGTTAATTTAATATTTTGCTTTTGATTATTAAATACTATTTCACCTGTTTTTAAATACTCAGTATCTATTTTAGTTATTTTATGATTTTTATTACTTGTTTCTTTTATCTTATTAATTATTACTTCTTCATTACCACTGATAACATTTAAAATTAATTTATCTTTATAGTATTTATCATTTAAATAATTCGACTCATCAATATGGGTTTCTAAAGCACAATTTTTAAATAAATTATATTTGTCAAAATTGTGTGTTTTAACTAATTCATTTAAAGCATCATATCCGGTGTTTTGAATACTTATTTCCGCATCATACTTTGGAATACTTGCATAATCATTTATACTTTTCAAACCATAGTTTAAATATAAACTAAAGGTTATATAAAGCAACACACTAATGAATATTCCTAGGGTAATTGGTTTGTATTTTTTCTTACATCGTTTATAGTTTTGGTATGCTAAAACGGTAGTTATTTTTTTATATTTTTTAGGGCTTTTATAATGTTTATAATTTTTACTGTTTTTTATGGTTTCAATGATGCTTTTTTTAGCAATATTTAACGCTGGCAAAAACGCCGATATAAAAGTAATTGTTGTTATATAAATTATTGGAATTATAATAAAACTTGGATATATACTTAAACTTAGTTTACTTATTAAAATATCCCCTAATAAATTATTGATTATTAATATAAATAACAATCCAATTAAAATACTAAATAACATTCCAATTAATAAGCCTAAAATTAAAACAATTAAACTTTCACTTAAAATCATTTTAATTATTTGTTTTCTGGTCATTCCCATACTTTTTAAAATGCCAAATTGTTTTTGCCTTTCCAAAACAGTAATACCAAAAGCATTATGAATAATTAAAAATATTCCAATTCCTACTACCGTTAAAATAATTATTAAGATTTTATAAAATATTTGTAATGAATTATTTTCTGATATTCCATACAGCGATAATAAAGTATTATTATAAGTTATTTTCTGACATTTATCTTTGCATATTTTTGAAGTTTCTTGGTATGTGTCTTTAATATTTTTATAAGTAATAAAATATTGATTATTTTTATAATTTATATCTTTTATTTTATCGTTTTTGAATACTGCGTCAGTTTCTAAAGTCACATGATATTTATCACTTATTTTAATTAAATAGTCCCTCGCTGTCGAACAGGCAAGTCCAATTACTAAAAATAATATTGTTCCTAAAACCACACTCAATATCGTTATTATGGTTCTTTTTTGATTCTTTTCTAAATACTTGATACTTAGCATATTTTTTCATCCTTAATAATTTTACCGTCTTCAAAAGTAATTATACGATTGGTTTGACGTGCCAACTCTAAATCGTGGGTTACCATGATTATAGTCTGTCCATAAACTTTATTATAGTATTTGAGTAAATTAATCACTTGCTTTGAACTTTTGCTATCTAAGTTACCCGTTGGTTCGTCAGCTAAAATAAGTTTTGGATGATTTATTAAAGCTCGTCCAATTGCCGTTCTTTGTTGCTGTCCACCTGATAGTTCATTTGGTAAATGATTTAATCGCATCTTTAAGTTTAAAGTTGTTACTAATTCGTTTAAATAGTCATTGCTTACTACTTTACCATCCAAAACTGCTGGTAATATTATATTTTCTTTAACACTTAAAACAGGGATTAAATTATAAAATTGATAAATAATTCCAATATTTTTTCTTCTAAAAATTGTTAGATTGTCCCCTTTTAAATTAGTTAGATTTTCATTATTAATTATTATTTCACCATTAGTTGGTTTATCCACGCCGCCTAACAAATGGATAAATGTCGATTTTCCTGATCCCGATTGTCCAACTATTGAAACAAACTCGCCCTTTTCGATTGATAAACTAATATTATCAATGGCTTTTATTTCATTTTCCCCCTTCCCATAAATTTTTGTCATTTCTTTGACTTTTAAGATTTCCATAACATCTTCCTTTCTAAGGTATTTCCTACCTCATAGGAATTATACGAGGTCGACCCCTTGATTTCCTTCTTACTTAGACTAATTTATTGATTTTTTTTCATCTATTTTATATAATGTAATAAAGGTAGTAATTATTTAGTAGGCTTTTTACTGTCTTTGAATTACATTTTTTATGGGTAATAAAGCCCTTTAGATATGTTTGTTTATGAAAGGAGTATCGTTATGTGTGGTATTGTCGGATACGTCGGTAACAAAAATGCGATTGATGTCTTGGCGAATGGTCTTAAGTCTTTAGAATATAGGGGCTACGACTCAGCGGGAATTGCTTACCGTACTTGTAACCGTGTTGAAGTTATTAAGGCGGCTGGTAAAATTAAATGTTTAGAAAACAAATTAAAAAAAGATGTTTCAACCAATATTGGTATTGGTCATACTAGATGGGCAACTCATGGTAAAGCAGACGAGAAAAACGCTCACCCTCATCGTGTGGGTAAATTTACGATTGTTCATAATGGCATTATTGAAAATTATGAAAGTCTTAAAAAATTATTAAGTAATTATAAATTTAAGTCAGATACCGATAGTGAAGTTATTGCCGCTTTACTTGATAAATTATATTCTGAGAAAAATGACATTATAAAGGTTCTAGGTCAACTTAAAAACTTATTAGTTGGATCATATGCTTTGGGTATTTTATGTGATGATAAACCAGATAATATTTATGCGCTTAGAAAAGATAGTCCATTAATTATTGGGGTATCTGAAAAAGAAAAATTTATTGCTTCTGATGTACCAGCCTTTTTAAAGTATACTGGTAATTATATTTTAATTAATGAAGATGAAATTGTTGAACTTGGTACAGAGGTTAAAGTATATAATGATAAATTAGAACTTGTTCATAAAGAGGTTTTAACGTATGAGGGTTCTGTCGAAAAGGCTGAAAAAAATGGATATGCTCATTTTATGTTAAAAGAAATTCATGAGGAACCGGAGGTTGTTAGAAATACTATTTTACCTTTTTTAAAATACGGTTTGAACAGTTTAGAAAGTGAAATGCCTGATTTTAGTAATTACGATTGTGTTAATATTATTGGATGTGGTAGTGCTTATCATGCCGGGTTAGTTGGCAAACATCTATTGGAAAAATATGCGAATATTAAAACTGATGTATATATTGCTAGTGAATTTAGATATCAAAAAATATTTACTAATGAAAAAACTTTGGTTATTTTTATTTCCCAATCTGGAGAAACCGCTGATACTTTAGCATGTCTCCGTAAGGTTAAAGATATGGGCCTTGATACTTTAGCAATTGTTAATGTTGTTGGGTCTTCTCTCGCTCGTGAAGCTACTAAAACTATTTATATTAAAGCTGGACCTGAAATTTCTGTAGCAACTACTAAAGCTTATATGGCTCAGTTAGCGACCCTTAGTTTAATTAGTTTACAAATGGGAATTCAAAGAAAAATAATCATGGATAATAAAGCTTTAGAAATTGCTAAATCATTTGAAAAATTACCAAATATTTTAAAAAAATTAGTTGAATTTGATTATAAAGCAATTGCTAAAAACTTATATAAAAAAGACCGTGCTTTTTACATTGGACGTGGTATTGACTATGCTTTAAGTATGGAAGGCTCTTTAAAATTAAAAGAAGTTTCTTATATTACTAGTGTTTCTTTCCCAGCTGGTGAATTAAAGCATGGAACTATTTCTTTAATTGAAAAAGGCAGTAATGTTATTGCTATTGTTACGGATAAAGACATTGCTGATAAAACAATTAATAATATTAAGGAAGTTACCGCTAGAGGTGCGGTAGTAACACTAATTACTACTGACAAATTTGATGAGGATTTTGATTGGACCGATAATAAGGTGGTCATTCCCGCGACTAATGATTTTATTAGTCCAATGGTTACTACAATTCCATTGCAATTAATTAGTTATGAAACTGCTAAATTACGTGGTTGTGAAATTGATATGCCTAAAAATTTAGCTAAATCAGTAACTGTCGAATAAAAAATACCTTGTAATAAAATTCAAGATATGCTATATTATATTTATGAGGAAGGCCTTACCAGGCACCTCGATTTCAAGGTACCTAGCTGATGCTAGGTTTTTTGTTGTCAATAACCCCCTGAAGAGTTTTTGCCATTCAGTAAATATAAAATTATAACTAAGATAATTAAATATTCCATCATTTACCTCCATCGTCACCACCTCCTCGGTGTGCATTTCGGTGCCTAACAACCCCCTCCCTCATTAGTATCATACGACATAAGTTTTCTATTTCCTTCTTAAAAACAAAAAAATTACAAATTAATGTAATTTATTTGTTTAAACTAAATTCAATAGTTTTAGCTTGTGATAAATCAGTTGGTGTTTCTGCTGTTATCGTTTGGTGTCCTTCAGGTTCTAATACTCCACCAAAATAACCAGTTAAAGTAATTAATTCATTTGATTCTTTATCTCTTACTAAAATATTTATTGATTTAATTTCTAATAAATCAGAAGTTAAATTATTTATTTTAGCACTAAAAACTGATTTACCATTTTTGGTTGAAAGTGCTATATTAGTAATTGTAACATTTTCAACGATTTGGTCTTTAATTAATTCTTTGTTTTTTTCGGTAACTTTAGATGGGACTTCTTTTGGAGATTCTTTTTTATGATTAAATATCAAGAATCCCCCTATTCCAATAACTATAAGTACTAAAACAATTATTAAAAACTTTTTGGATTTCATTAGATTTTCCATCTTTCAACAACATCACAACTAC
>CAZIDO010000019.1:6875-14561 GCA_964538005.1 uncultured Muribaculaceae bacterium | reverse complement strand
TTAATTTGACTTTTAGGTATAAACTGCTATAATATATTATATATTTTATTGAGGAGGAATGGCAATTATGGATCCCGATCCCAGCCTGAAAAACAATTTTGATTATGAAGCAATGGAATTAAATCCTTGCAGCAATTCTTTAATTCATACAGTGGCAACTATATCAGATGATAAAGTAGAAACCTGTAGAATCGAAGCAACTATTTTAGATAGTGAAATTTTTAAAGAGTTATATTCAAATAAAAGTGAATTAGATCAAGCTTTTTTATACTATACTTGGCAATGCTTTAGACAAGAAGCTGAAGGTTATGGTTTTGAATACGATGGAAAAGAGCAAATCTTTACCAACATAAACAATGGTGTTCAAACTAGAGCTATAAATTCTGCTGGCTTATTTAGTAATATGGTTTTAAAAGAAGTTGACGATTCATTAATGGATGATAATGATAGAATTAATGATTTTTTAATCAGATCAACATCGGATAGACGTTGTTATTTAAATTCACCGTTCCCTAAGAAAGAAAAGGAACCAGTTAAAATCATAACAGTTAATTTGAAAAAACAATCAATTGCATCATAAAACAGTTAATAAGAACTGTTTTTTTATTTTACAAAAAAATAATCCCCTAAGGATTACTTAAATAAACTGTATAAAGTTTTAACTTCTTTTGGATTTAAATGACGTGATTCACCTGATTTAAGACCTTTTAAATCTAAAAAAGCAAATTTTTCTCTTTTTAAGCCAATTACTTTATAGCCAATTGCTTCAAACATTTTTTTGACTTGATGATATTTACCTTCATGAATAGTAATTTCAATAATTGTTTTTTTGTTTCTTCTGTCCAATTTTTTTATTTTAACACGGTCAGCTCTTGTTTTTCTACCATCGACTAAAACGCCATAACTAAGTCTTTTAATTAACTGTGGATCAACAGCTGAATCTATTTTAGCAACATAAGTTTTTTCGATTTCATTACTTGGATGGATTAATAAATTAGTTAAATCTCCATCATTAGTCAATAATAGAAGTCCACTAGTGTCATAATCTAAACGGCCAACTGGATATAATCTATTTTTAGTTTCGATTAAATCCAAAACGGTTTTACGCCCTTTTTCATCATTTGTTGAAGTAATTATCCCTCTTGGCTTATATAATAAAATGTATTCTTTAACCTTTTCTGCTAAAGTTTTTCCTTCAACTGTAATCGCATCACCAGGATTAGCTTTAGTACCTAATTCTTTAATAACTTCCCCGTTTAATGTAACTTTACCTTTAGTAATTAACTCTTCTGCTTTTCTTCTCGAACAATAACCACTATCCGCTATAATTTTTTGTAAACGTTCCATGGACTTCACCTCTAGACCAATTATACCTGAGTTTACTTAAAAAAACAATGGGACAACGATTAAACTTAAAATAACTGTAGCTAAATCAGCTAGTAGTCCTGCCCACAAAGCATATTTAATCTTTTTAATACCAATCGTTCCGAAATATAAAGTAATGATATATAAGGTTGTATCGCTAGAACCTTGGATAACTGAGGTAATAATACTCAAAAAACTATCTGGGCCATAAACGGTATACATATCATTTAACAAAGCCAAACCAAAACTGCCCGATAATGGCCGCATAACGGCAATCGGTAAAACTTCTAAAGGAACATGGATTAATAAAAAAATAGGTTTCAAAAAATTAAATATTTCATCAATTAAGCCACTATTAGTGAAAATGTTGATTCCAAAAATCATTGCTAATAAAGGTGGGAATATATTTAAAACCATTGGTAAACCTTCTTTAGCCCCTTCAACAAAAGTATCGTAAACATTTATTTTCTTTTTAGCACCATAAATTATAACTAATAAAACCAAAAGCGGGATAAATAAATTAGATATTATTCTCACTTATACCTCCTCGCCATCATTCTGTCAATTACTAAACCTATTGCTAAAGAAATAAAACTAACAATAATACACGGAATTACAATACTAGTAGGATCAGTACTGTCATGCATCAATCTCAAAGAAATAATTGTAGTTGGCACTAATGTAACCCCACAAGTATTAATAACCAAGAATGTAATCATACTGCGGCTAGCGGTATCTTTTTCTTTATTAATAGCCTGTAATGACTCCATAGCCTTTAAACCAAACGGTGTCGCAGCATTACCCAAACCAAATAGATTAGCAATAATATTAGAAGAAATTAAGCCTAAAGATTCATGACCCCTAGGTATTTCTGGAAACAGTTTTAATAAAACTGGGGATATAAATTTGGAAGCTTTCGCAAGCAAACCCGATGCTTTAGCAATATTCATTAGTCCCAGCCAAAGGGCTAATAAAGGGAAAATTTGAATTACTAAATCTAAAGTCGTCTTTCCACTTGATAGTATTTGCGTATTCAAAACATCAGCTTTACCCGTTAAAATTAAATACAAAGCTCCTGAAATAATAAAGAAAATCCACAGTTTATTTATCATCTTTAAACCACGACTTTATTTTATCAATAACTGTTGGGTTAGTATTTTTTCCTTTTTCAATATAAATAGAAATTTTATTTACTTCCTTATCACCAATATATAAAGTAGCCTTCCCTACTTTATCGCCAGTTTTAAATTTTCTTTTTTTCTCCAATTCATATTTCAAACTTAAGGCTTCTTTTTCAGTTTTTAAAAGTGGATATTTAAAATCTTTTTTAACATAAAGAGTACTATTGTTATAATAATTATCGCCTAAAATACTAATAGTTCCCTTATCTAAAATATTATAAGATTTATATTTTTTAAAAGCTTCCTCATATAATTTTTGATGATCACTCCAGTCACTACCATCATTAATTGTCACTACGGTTAAATTTAAACCATTTTTAGAAGCTGTGGTTACTAAAGTTCTTTTAGCTTTTTTTGTAAATCCTGTTTTTCCCCCAGTCGTATATTTATATGAAAATAATAATTTATTTTTATTGTGCCACTTATAAACATTTTTATTTGTTTTTACCGTATGTGATTTAGTTGAAACAATCTTTCTAAACTCTTTATTTTGCATAGCATAGCTCATTAAAATAGCCATGTCATAAGCTGAAGACATATTACCTTTTTCTTCATCTAAGCCACTAGGATTATTAAAAGTAGAATCTTTCATTCCAAGTTTACTAGCTTTTTCATTCATTAATTCTACGAATTTTTCAGTACCTCCCGCCACACTTTTAGCAATAACTAAAGCCGCATCATTACCACTTCTTAACATTAAACCATATATTAAGTCTTCCAATTTAATCTTTTCACCTTGCTTAACATATATACCAGAACCATAAGCTTTTAATATTTCATTGCCCACAGTTACTGTTTTATTAACATCCGCACTTTCAATTGCAACTATAGCAGTCATTATTTTAGAAATAGACGCCACACTTTGAACATAATGAGCATCCTTGGCATATAAAATTCGCCCACTATCAGTATCCATCAATATCGCACCTTTACCATTACTACTAAATGCACTTACCTCAAATGGTATTATTAATAAGATTATAAATACACATAATTTTTTCACTTAAATCACCTAGATAAGTCTATGAGAAGACATGTCCTTTTATTAAAAAAAGAACTAAATTTAGTTCTAATTTATAATAATCTCTAAATAATCTGTAGATATATACCCAACAGTATTATTATAGTTAACTCGTGACCAACCTTCTTTACTAATACCAGTTCTTGTTAAAATCGTTTTTTCTTTTAATAATTCAATTTTGTTTTCAAAACTAGTTGTTGGAGATTTTCTAATATAAACATTGGCAGTTGTAGTTACTTGCTCATTAACATTATCAAACATCATATTATCGATTATATCTTTATTAGGATCTTTACTAATTTCTTGATCATTATTAGTTTGATCATTGGCGTTGCTAGATAATTTAAAATATGCAATATTCATGTCAACATAACCATTTATCCCGGGGACTGTTCCTTTACTTGTATATTGCCACATATTATATTTGCCAGTATAACTAGATTGAACGCCATTATTGGTATAATGCGCTAACCAAATCTTATAATTATTTAAATTACTCATGTTCCAAATCGGGCCAAATGTGCTTTTACTACCATAATGCATTGCTTGATAGCCGCTACTTTGAATTTGGCTTAAAAAAGCATTAGCATTTCTATTTAATTGCTCATTACTAACTCCAGCTAATCTATCTTGACCAAAGCTTTCTAAGTCAAAAGCCACGGGATAATTAATACGATACTTTTTAATTGCATTTACAGTCCATAATGCCTCTTCCCTAGCTTCTATTTCATTCCGAGCCATTGAAAAGAAATATATACCAACATGTATACCGTTTTTTAATGCCCCCTCAACATTTTGATAAAAGTATGGGTCCATAACGATTTGACCAGTAACTGATCCACGGTAACCAACTCTAATAATTGCAAATTCAACTCCGCTATTTTTTACTGAAGTCCAATTAATATTACATTGCCATTTTGAAACATCAATGCCTAAAGATTTTCCCTGGGTAATAAATCCTTTAGCATCATTAATATCACTCGGTTTTGAATCGTCATTTTTTCGTTTTTGAGCATCTTCTTTATCATTAATAGGTGCAACTATAATTTTCGGAATAGCTACTTCAGTAGTTGGTGACTCAACATTATATTTTGGAACTGCCATTTTAGTCGAATAACTAATATTTTTAGCTTCAACTATTTCAATTTGTTTATTATAAATGTTTAGTATATTATTAAATGAAAAGCTAACTAAAATAGCCACAATTAAAACTGGAATAAATAATAAATATTGTAGTTTATTCCCTTTATGTTTTAAATTAGTTATAATACTTTTTAATTGCACTCTTATCACCTATCAATATAATATATTAAATTAGGAAAAATAGCAATAAAAAGACTATATTATCCATTATATAGTCCATTAATTTTGTTCAAATCTTCGTCACTTAATTGATTTATTTTCCATTCTCCATCTTTTTTAGTCAATGTAAAATTAATTGTGTAAGTTTTAGTATCAGTAACTTTTTTTAGTTCATCTAAACGATATGTTCCAAACATGGTTGCATCATATGTTCCCTTTTCATCTTTGAATTTATCTTCATTTGAACTTTTATATGTATCTGAATCAGCTACAGCTTTTGAATAGTCACGTACAGTCACTTCTGTCTCAACAGTTGCATTATCGCCATCTAGTTTTTCATCTTTGATTTTGTATTTTAAATCTTGATAATGTTTTTTCATGAATTCACGGTAATCTTTACGACCTTTTTCATCAAGTGTTGTATCTGCCGCTAAAGTAGTATCTAAATCTTCTAAAACACCAGCATCTAATGATTGATAATTATTTAAATAATTTTCTACTTTTTTAGTTGGAGTATTGTCCATATTACCTAAACTGCAACCAGTAACCGCAAAAATACATACTAAAGCAATTAATAATTTCTTCATAACTTCCCTCCTTACTAATATTTTGGAAAGTTCAAGAATTTTTATACATAAAATTTCTATTTTTTTATTTTTCGTGTTATTTTTTCACTAGTTTTACTAATCATTACTTTGAAATTAGGAAAAGCCGCTAATAAACGACGTTTTAAAAATGTATTATTTTTAAGCATTAATTTTACTCGTGCTGTTATTTCTTCAGTTGCGTCTCTAGCGCCAGAAATATCAATTTTTTTAATACTAGAAACAACTTTAAATGAAATTATACAGTCAATAATTAAAAGAATTAATAAAGCAATTGTTAAAATAGTCATGACTATGTTTGGAATCATATGAAGTATATTTATAAAAAATGGATTTAAAATATAAACAGTTATAACCCCCAAAAAACCGAATGCTATAGAAGAGTCTAAACTAATACGCCCATTTAAATTTAATTTTTTATGACTATAATCCCACCATCTAGTTTTAAATATTTTTTCCATTATATAATTAGTAAAATATTCTAGTATCCCGCCAAAAATTGTTGACATCACAAACAAAATAAATGGATCATGAAAATAATTAGCTAAAGCAAAAGTAATTAATAGTGCGCCCGTTCCATATATTGGACATAGTGGACCAATTAAAAAACCACGTGCCATTAATTTTTTATTATTAATTGAAACCACAATAACTTCCATTAACCATCCTAAAAAAGAATAAATTAAAAAAAGAAAAAAAACATCTCTAATATCCATACTGCATCTCCTACATCTAAAAATTATTTTACCATTTTTAATCGGAAAATACAATTAATATTAATATGCCCATAATTTAAAATTAAATTTAAATTTTTAGTAAATTATTTTTTTAATGAAAAAAAGTTGACAAAAAAAATATAATGTACTATAATTAGCGTTAATGAAAAGAAAGCGATGACCAAGAAAAGTATGTTATATTGATGGCTTAAGCGAGTTAGAGTTGGTGGAAGTCTAACAGTCTAGAATAACTGAAGAGAACTTGTGAGCGACTATTGGAAATGTTTATAATTAAGGCAAAGTATAATATTCCGGGTAATTTCGTTATCAATTAGAGGGGCTCTTTTTATGAGCAACTAGGGTGGTACCGCGGATTTTCGTCTCTAGATTTTTATCTAGGGACTTTTTTTATTGTTAAATGAGGTGGAAATATGAAGTTATTTATGGTGGTGGTCTTCCGGAGACCGTAGTTTTATTCAAAAAATACAATTACAGAAAAGGAAGATTATTATGAAAAATTACAAAAAAATTATATTATCATATTCTGGAGGTTTAGATACTTCGATTATGATTCCATGGTTAAAAGAAAACTATGGAGGCTCAGAAATTATATGTGTAACTGGTAACGTTGGTCAAGGTGACTCTGAATTAGTGGGTTTAGAAGAAAAAGCTATTAACTCAAGCGCTAGTAAACTATATATATTAGATTTAAAAGAAGAATTAGTTAATGACTATATTGTTCCTGCTATTAAAGCTAGTGCAATATACGAAAAAGTATATTTACTTGGAACTACATTCTCTCGTCCATTAATTGCTAAAAAATTAGTAGAAATAGCTGAACAAGAAGGCGCAGATGCAATATGTCATGGATGTACAGGTAAAGGTAATGACCAAGTTCGTTTTGAACTTGGTATTAGAGCGTTTAATCCGACTATTGATATTATTGCTCCGTGGCGTATATGGGATATTAAAAGTCGTGGAGAGGCTATTGATTATGCTGAAAAACACAATATCAAATTAAATACTAACCGCGAGGAAAGTTATTCAAAAGATAAAAATATTTGGCATTTATCTCATGAAGGTTTAGATTTAGAAGATCCTAAAAACACTCCAGATTATGATAAAATATTAGAAATGGGTGTTAGTCCTGAAAAAGCTCCAGATGAACCTACTTATGTTACATTAGGATTTGAAAAAGGAATTCCATGTTCTATCGATGGAAAAAAATTAAGTGTCCTAGATATCATTTATAAATTAAATGAACTTGGTGGAAAAAATGGAATTGGAATTGTTGATATGGTGGAAAATCGTTTGGTAGGAATGAAATCACGTGGTGTTTATGAAACCCCAGGAGGCAGTATTATTTATAAAGCTCATGACGTTTTAGAAACACTATGTATTGATAAAGATACATTCCGTTATAAACAAAGAATTGGAATTAAATTTGCAGAATTACTTTATGAAGCAAAATGGTATAGTCCACTTCGTTTATCTTT
>CAZIDO010000019.1:5490-6775 GCA_964538005.1 uncultured Muribaculaceae bacterium | reverse complement strand
ACGAAGTAATTGGAAACATTAGTGTAGTTAGTATTAGAAAAAAACATTGTTATTGCGAAGTTGGATATTCTTTAGGATCAAAATTTTGGGGTAAAGGTTATGCTACTGAAGCTTTAAAAAAAGTCGTTCAATTTTTATTAATTGACTGCGGCTTTAACTTAGTTGAAGCATATCATGATGTTACTAACCCTGCTAGTGGCAAGGTTATGGAAAAAGTTGGAATGAAAAAGGAAGCTGTTTTAAGAGCAAGAAACATGAACAAAATAACAAATAAATTAGAGGATTTAGCATGTTATTCAATAATTAAAGAAGATTTAATTTAAGGAGGAATTATTATGGCCCTATGGGAAGGTAGATTTAAAAAAGAACTAGATAGTAAAACTAATGATTTTAATTCATCAATTAGTTTTGATAAAAGAATGTATAAACATGACATTATGGGTAGTATTGCTCATGCAACAATGTTAGGAAAACAAAATATTATAGAATTATCAGAAAGTGAAAAAATAATAAGTACCTTAAAAGATATTTTAAGTGATTTAGATAGTGGCAAATTAGCATTTGATATGAATGCAGAAGATATCCACATGTTTATTGAAAGCGAACTTACTAGTAGAATTGGTAGTACTGGTAAAAGATTGCACACAGCACGTAGTCGTAATGACCAAGTCGCTGTTGATATCAGATTATATTTAAGAGACGAAAGTGAAAATGTAATTAGTCTATTAAAAGAATTAATTGGAACTATTGTTAAAAAAGCAGAGCTTCATACTAAAACAATTATGCCAAGTTATACTCATATGCAAAGAGCACAACCTATTACTTTTGCTCATCATTTAATGGCATATGCCGAAATGTTTAAGCGTGATATTGAAAGAATGCAAGACGTTATTAAAAGAATGAATATTAATCCATTAGGTAGTTGTGCTTTAGCTGGTACTACTCACAATTTAGACCGTGAATTAACTAGTAAATTATTAGGTTTTACTTCACCTTGTATGAATAGTTTAGATGGAGTTTCTGACCGTGACTTCTGTATTGAATTAGCGTCGGCTTTATCTATTATTATGGTACATATGTCAAGATTTAGTGAAGAAGTTATTTTATGGTGTAGTTGGGAATTTAAGTTTGTGGAACTAGATGATGCTTTTTCTACAGGTTCATCAATCATGCCACAAAAGAAAAACCCAGATATCACTGAGTTAATTAGAGGTAAATCAGGCAGAGTATTCGGTCATTTAACGGCTTTACTTACAATGATGAAATCTCAACCTTTAGCGTATAA
>CAZIDO010000019.1:0-5390 GCA_964538005.1 uncultured Muribaculaceae bacterium | reverse complement strand
TCGGTCATTTAACGGCTTTACTTACAATGATGAAATCTCAACCTTTAGCGTATAACAAAGATATGCAAGAAGATAAAGAAGCTATATTTGATAGTCTTGATAATGTCAAAATGTGTATTTATACTTTTATTCCAATGCTAGATACAATGACAGTATTAGAAAAAAATATGGAAAAAGCAGCAAAAAGAGGATTTATTAATGCAACTGACTGTGCCGATTATTTGGTTAAAAAAGGCTTACCGTTTAGGGAAGCTTATAAAATAACGGGTACTATTGTGGCTTACTGCATTGATAATGATAAAGCTTTAGATGATTTAAGTATTTCAGAATATAAACAATTCTCTGATACTTTTGACGGATGTATATATGACGCTATTGATCTAATAAAATGTGTCGAACTTAGAACTGTTATTGGTGGTCCAGCCCCTACTACAGTAAGTAGTCATATTAAATCAATTGAAGCGTGGTTAAACTAAAATTAAAACAATTATTTTCATAAGAATTTAATTGTTTTTTTATTTTATAAACTTTGCTCAATTAAAAAAGAGGATTGTTCTCCTCTATATGCCTGTCTTTGGTGGGATAATGATATCATCTTCTACTACAGGATAGATTATTTCTTCAGAATTATCCTCTTTATCTTTTGGTTCTTCCATTTTCAATTTAAATTCTAGGTAAGCACTAAAATTATAATTCATAAAAGCATTAGTTGTATATTTACCGTTTATTCGTAAAGATGCTTCGGTTAATGTTTTTGCTGAATTTAAGCTTATATGACCTATGTCTTTTTGAAAATAACTATTACTATTTGTATTTCCTCGCATATGATTTCCAATAGCATATTTCTCACTTATATTATCATTATTTACTTCGTCGATAAAGTTCAACGAAAATAATTTATTATACCAATAATCATAACCCAGGGCGGCTAAATTAGGATTTGTTTCTTTGACATATAAACAATTACCATTAAATATTTCACTTATTATATTTGAAGAAAAATCTTCTAAATTAGTTACATGTTGATTATATTTTTTATTATAAAAATCAAGATAATATTTATTTAATTCATTAATTCCTTTATATCCTTTTTCTTTTAATTTTGTATCTAAGGCCTCAGTTTTAACCATATTTTCTTTAATTTTCGATGTTGATTGAACATCATATAAATTTTGAATGGCAGTATTTCCAGTCCTATAAGGTGCGAATGGTTCATATATTTGTTTGCCATTGAATCCTACTGCTCCTTCTATTTTTTTGAGATTATATGCGTCTAAATCCTCAGTTGCCAATATAAAAGAATTATTAACATAGTTATATTCGTAATTTGAATTATTTATTACTTTAACATTGACTTTTACGCCATCGGCTGGTACGTATCCATCACTAGCAGATAAAGCATCAAATATTCCGGAAACTATGGTGATGTCTCCTTTATAATTTTTTGGTATTGTATATGTTGCGGTTATGCTGTCAATTACTCTTTTATTGTTGTAAACTTCTATATCTTCGATTATTCCCTTTGATAATGTATTTGGGCTTGGCTGAGAAGTTTGATACTTACTATTTAATGCGACGACACTACTTAAGTTAAATAAAAATACGGCGGTTATTAATAAACATATTTTTTTCATTGATTTTCCCTTTCTATTTTATAAGCACTAATAACTATATAGTTATTTTTATAGGTGGTTGAGCATGTTTGTAATATTAAAATTTCATCTTTTTTGTTTGGAATATAGTTTGCTTTATGAATTGACTTTTCTTTTAGTTTATTTAAATGTTTTAACCATAAATTATCATCAAAATTCAATCTAGTATAGAAGTAGTCCCCTTCTATTAGCATGACTGAAAATATTTTGTAAGTTATTTGTTCTTTTGTTGTTAATGTAATAATTTGATTGTTATTTAAAAAATCTTCATTTAAATAATTTTCTAACCTAGAAAATGGAATATTTTCTTTTTTTGAACTATGACCATATATTATTATTTTATTTGTATTATTTAAATCAATACGGTAGTCTACAAAAAGACTGCCATGTGTATATTCTTTCTTGTTTGAATCGTGATTTAAATAAAATTCATTGTCATCACCTTGAACGACTATATCATTATCAATTAAATTTTCAATGGATAAATTACCTATTTTGTCACCTGTTTTTTCATTTGGTTTGATAGTTAGTGAGGTTGGCTTTGTTTCGCTTATAATCGTAAAGTCTTTGGTTAATGTTAATGTAAAGAAACAAAAAAGAATTATAATAATTACACTTACTATTTTTTTACCAATCTTGTTATACCTCCCCTCGTTATGTTCTAACTATAACAAAGGGACTTTTAGACATTTGTCGAATAGTGAAATTAATTTTTTTATTTTTGTTTACTATGTCGTAAGCTTTTTATTCATGAATTTTTATATTTAAAAACCGTTGAAATTCAACGGCTACTTTCTTAATTTTACACTCCCAAAAAATGAAACTGACAAAACCTTAACAAGAAAAAATGATAAATCTACGAATTTTATTCAAAAACAACAAAAATATTAAACTATTGTTTTTAAATAATTTTAATAGCAATAAACAACTAATAATTAATACTGAAGAAATAAACTACACTTCAAAGAAAAATAATGGTTATATTAACTTCGAAAAAATATTACCGAAATACACCTATTCAATCCCTTATGACTCTAGTTGCTCAAATTATTAAATAAATAAAATAGGATTCCTGACAACGTTGTCAAAAATCCCAAAAACTCTTTACACTAACTTTTTATTATTCAAAACATTATATTATCAATTTAACTATTGATGCCTAAATAATTCCCATTAAAAAAAAACAGCTCCTTTTAGTCTTTCGGAGTTATGTGTTTGTTATTCATAACTTTCCCAACTTTTTGAAGCTATTTTATTTCTCTATGGTGTTAAAGATGTTGAAGAATCAATTCTAATTCATACTATCTTTTAAGCTTTTTATAAAATTGACTACCTAACTCTTCATCTGGTAAATCTTGCATTGTTCCATTATATGTATCCATTATTTCACCTTCAGTTGTAAAATAATAAATTTGGCAGCACTTCATATTTTCATAAACCCTAATGGGCATTGTTGGTCTAACTCCCATGTGCCAATAACCTTTATAACCAACTGAACCCATACCAGCAGAGCAATGAACATGATAACCTAATCTTCCCAATGAACTTCTTCCACTCATCATAGGAACTAAATTATTAGTTTCTGTCCACTCATTAGTTCTTGCTACATATATTTTATCAGGATATAAAACCATTCCATTTTCTCCAATTTCAACATTTTCTATTGGATTATTTTTATTTAAATCTAATACAGGCTCCGTATAGAAACCAATTTTATTATTTAAACTTAAATTAACTGAATTAGGATTAATAACAATATTATCTTGTGGAGTTATCAATATATCTCCAGTTGTCATTCTTCTTTTAATTTCCTCACCACTCAACATCCCTGACCTGTCACTTTTATAATCTAGACTTTCAAAAAATGTTAAGTTTCCAATTTCAATGTCTGGATATATTATAGTTGGTTTTGTACAAATAATACTTAAAAGAAAATTATCTTCAAAATTATCTTGTGCATAACCACTATTAAGTTCGATACTTACGCCTAATAAAGACAATGAAGTCCTTCCATTTAAAACAGGAACATACCCTGTTGTTTTTATTTTTTCGGCAGTTTTTGCTAAATAAACTTTATGTGGTTCTAATAGCATGCCTTTTTTAGGGATTTGAACTCTTTTTAATCTTTCTGTAACGTCGGTTGCAACTTCTTGCAAATAAAGGTTTTTCTCTTTTGTGTCCACTATTGAATAATCAAAAGTATATAAAACATCACTTATACTTACAATACAACCGTTTGGTTTTTCCAGAGCTTTTTCGCCTAAATTGTCAATTTTAATCTTCCCATTTTTAATTTGTCTTGCTATTTCATTATTCGTTAACATTGTTGATTCCTTCCTTAGTCAATTTCTTAGTATATTCTTGGCTAAGCCTTGATTCGGTTGGATCTATTTGCCCAAAATATTTTCCTCGATATTCTATTGATGAATCACCTATTAAAGGATAATAATATATTCTTCCGATTGGCATGTTCGGATAAACAATAGTTGGATTTGCACATATTATTTCTAATGTCCAAGTGCCTTCAAAACCATTATCTCCAAATCCGGCTGTTATATGAATTTCCATTCCTAAACTTGCTAATTCCGTTAAACCTGAAAGTAATGGGACAAAACCATAAGTTTTCGTGTATTCATTAGTTCTACCCAAATACAATTTATTTGGTTCTAGTAACAACCCTGTTTCTGAAATTTTTAATGTCTCAGAATCATTTGGATTTTTTGTATCTAATACTGGCACATCATATACTTTCAATGTATCTCCTAAAGTTACAAATATATAATTTTCACCAATATTATCAGCACCATTATCTACATAAATAGCACTATCCAATTCTTTTTTTAAACCTTCTTCATTTAACATAAATAAACCTCCCTGAACTTTTTTTATTTTGTGCCAGTAGAACCAAATCCACCGCCACGGTTAAATCCTAATACTTTAACATCTTCACTTGGTACAAAATCAATTGTTTCAAATTTCATTAAAACCATTTGAGCAATTATATCTCCTGATTTAACTACATATGGGCCTGGTTTGTTTCCTTTTTCATCAATCCCAAAATACATGCTATCGTAATGATCTGGTGTATGGTATGTCAAATCGCCATTATACTTGTCTTGTTGAACATCATAGGCAAATATTGGTGAAGAATTATTAACAATAATTCCAATTTCATCACGATACCCACTATCAATAGTTCCTGGTGTGTTAGCAATTCTTAAAGGGGTTTTTAATGATAACCCACTTCTTGGTCTAATTTGTAACTCATATCCTTGTGGAATAGCTACTTTTAAACCAGTAGGAATAATCTTAGTTTCCCCAGGCAATATTTTAACCTCTTCCGCTGCTCTTATGTCCATACCGGCATCTCCAATATTAGCGTACTGTGGTAGTTCTACACCATCTCTACAAACTTCTACATAAACTTTTTGTACCTCAGATAGTTCCTTTTTAAATTCTTCAAACAATTCTCTTTTCTCATCAAATGTTAAACTCATTATACATCTCCCCCTATTACTTATATTTTACAATTTTAATTACTTTTTCTTCTAAATTTGTGTTTTTATTTTCTATTTCTTTCTTTTCTTCATGTTCTTCAATAATTATTTCAACAATATCAATCCTTAATGCTTTATCAAGTGTTTTTATAACATAAAAAAAAGATTAATCTAAATTAACCTTTAGGTTCTATAATAAATAGTGTTGGTGAAGAAAATTCACTACACTATTTTTATTTAT
>CAZIDO010000018.1:0-15592 GCA_964538005.1 uncultured Muribaculaceae bacterium | reverse complement strand
AAAATAAAATAGTGCGGTGAATCACTCACCAACACTATTTATAATACAACCTAAATTAAGTCTAAACAATTAGACTTTTTATTTGCACTATATTGACATTTTTCGTTGTGGATAAAAATCTAAAGTGTTATAATTAAAAACAGAGGAGTGATTTTATATGCGTAGTGTTGGGACAGTTATTCGAGGTATTAGAACCCCAATAATTAAGGAAAATGATGATTTAGCTAATTTAGTAGTAAATTCATTATTAAATGCTAGCGAAGAAGAAAAATTTAAGTTTAATGATAAGGATATCGTCGGAATTACAGAAGCGGTAGTTGCTATTGCCGATGGTAACTATGCAACAGTGGATGAAGTGGCAAAAGATATTAAAACTAAATTTCCAAGCGGTAATATTGGAGTAATATATCCAATATTAAGTCGTAACCGTTTTTCAATGGTATTAAAAGGTATCGCTCGTGGTTGTAAAAAAATAACAATGATGCTTAGCTATCCTGCTGATGAAGTAGGTAACCATTTATTTGAAGAAAAGTATTTAGATGAATTTAATATAGATACATCTGAAATATTATCAGAAGAAAAGTACAAAGAATTATTTAAAGATATAGTTCATCCATTTACGGGTATTAATTATGTTCATTTTTACCGTGATTTAGTTAAAAGTGAAGACTGTGAAATTGAATTTGTTTTTAGTAACAATCCTAAAACAATTTTAAATTATACCAAAGATGTTTTAAATTGCGATATTCATACTCGTAAAAAAACAAAACAAATTTTACTTGCTAATGGTGGAAACGATATATATAGTTTAGATGATATTTTAACTATGCCAGTTGATGGAAGTGGATATAATCCAACATTTGGATTACTAGGTTCAAATAAATCAACCGAGGAAAAATTAAAATTATTCCCTAAGAACGGTCAGATAGTTGTTAATAAAATTCAAAAACTATTACAAGAAAAAACCGGTAAATTAATAGAAGTATTAATTTATGGTGATGGAGCTTTTAAAGATCCAGTTGGTCAAATTTGGGAATTAGCAGACCCTTGTGTTTCACCAGCTCATACTAAAGGTTTAGAAGGAACGCCAAACGAAATAAAATTAAAGTATATCTCAGATAATGAATTTGCCAATTTAAATGGTGAAGAATTAAAAGATGCGGTGAAAGCTAAAATAGCCAGCAAAAATGATGACTTAAAAGGAGAAATGCTTTCACAAGGAACAACACCAAGACGATATACTGATTTAATAGGTTCACTTTGTGATTTAACATCAGGTAGTGGTGATAAAGGTACTCCTGTTGTATTCATCCAAGGTTATTTCGATAATTTGGCTAACGACTAATGGTAATTGTAATAACAGGACCAACCGGAGTTGGAAAAACAGAACTTAGTTTATATATTGCTAAAAAGTTAAAAGGAGAAATTATTAATGCTGATAGTACCCAAGTATATAAAGGCCTAGATATTGCCACCAATAAAGTTAAAGATAAGGGAAATATCACTCATCATTTATTTGATATAGTCGATATTACAAAAGATTATTCGGTCTTTGATTATCAACAAGATGCTAGAAAAAAAATAGATGATATTTTAAATAGAGGTAAAACCCCAATATTAGTTGGGGGAACTGGATTATATATTAAAGCAGCGTTATATGATTATGATTTTTCATCAAAAGATACTAATGATTATGAGGGTATCAGTAATGATGAATTATATAATAAATTATTAGAAATAGATCCAAACACTAATATTCATTTAAATAATAGGGTAAGGATTATCAGTGCTTTGAATTATTATGAGGCTAATAATGAACCATTTAGTGATAAACCGAAAACAGATACTTTGTTATATGAAACTTTATTTATTGGATTGACTACCGAAAGAGATATCTTATATTATAAAATAAATAAAAGGGTAGACGCCATGATGGAAGAGGGGTTACTAGAAGAAGCCAAAGAATTATATGATTTGAAAATTCGCACTAAAGCTATAATGACTCCAATCGGTTATAAAGAACTATTTGAATATTTTGATGGTGAAAAAGACTTAAGCGAATGTTTAGAGTTAATAAAACAGAAATCAAGAAAATATGCTAAAAGACAATATACTTGGTTTAATCATCAAATGGATTTAGAATGGTTTAAAGTAGATTATGAAAATTTTGAAAATACTGAAAAACAGGTATTAGATTATATTAAAAGACTTATGTACTAAATACAAATTAGTTGAATAGAATTATCAATATTTAATTAAAATAATTTTTAAAATTAGCAAACAGGTTGACATTAAAGCATATATGTACTATTATAACATTGAAAAACACCTATTGATAACAAAAAGAAGAGGAGTTATATTATGAATAAAACTGAAGAAAATCAGTTTCATGAAATGTTATCAGAATATTTAGGAAATGCCGAACTAAAAGACGAAAAAGAAGTAAACGAGGCAATAGAAAAATTCATGAATGATTTTAATGGAGGCAAATTCAACAACTTTGAAAATACGATATTAGATGATGCATATGAATTACTTGAAAAAGCCAATGACGCAAAAACTAAATCCAAAGCTAAAAAACTTGCTCAACAAGCATATGATAAATGTCCAGCTTGTTTCGATGCCATCTTATTTTTAGTAGAGTTGGAAGATGAATTAATCAAAAAAGAAGAAATTTTAAATCAAGGTTTAAAATTTGAAAAACAGAATTTGGAAAAAGAAGGATTCTTTGATAAAGAAAACAAAGGCATATTTTATGGCTTGTTTGAAACTAGGCCATATATGCGTGGGTTGTATCACAAAGCAATGCTGTATACTTTTGAAGGGAAATTTGGATTAGCGCAAAAAGTTTGTGAAGAAATTTTAGAATTAAATGAAAATGATAATCTGGGAGCTAGATATTTACTTATGGCAATATATGCATTATTGGAAAACGAAAAAGCTATGAATGCTTTACATAAAAAATATCCAGAAAATACATTATCGATGTTAACTCCATTGTTTATATTATACTATAAACAAGATAATGATAAAAACGCCAAAGAAATTTTATTAAAAATAAAACAATGTAATCCAGAATTTATAAAGTTATTCCAAGGAAAAATTAAAATGGACGAAAAATGCATAGAAGGTTCCTATCAGATAGGAACCATTTCTGAAGTAATGATGTGTTTAATGCAGTTTGAATTTCTATTAGATACATTACCTGACTTCGATAATTATGTATTAAAACAGATAAAGAACTTGTAATTAGTTCTTTTTTGACGAAAAAAATTCCCATAACAGGAACTTATTTATTTTCAACATAGTAAGCATAATATTCTTCTAAAGTTAAATTTTCTGCTTTAATTTGTTTGGCAATATCAACACCGACATATCTATAATGCCATGGTTCATATTGATATCCAGTAATATCTTCTTTATCTTTAGGGAATCTTAAGATAAAGCCATACTTATCAGCATTTTTTTGTAGCCATTTAAAAGCATCGGTATTTTCAAAACTATTATCAATCGTATTAATATCACTAACTAATCCAGTTTGATGTTCAGAAAAACCGGGTCTAGCTGAATACGTGTCAGCCGCTTTTTTGCCATCCCTAGTTACATATTTATCATATAAATTAACTTGATATTTATAGCTTCGATAACCAGAAGCATTTTTGATAACAATATTATCTAAAGTAGCAGCATCAGACATCTTCATAAAAGCTTCAGATGCTTCTTTTCTCATTTGACTGTTAACCCCTGTATTATATTTAGACGTTAGCATAATTAAATCACTTGGAGTATAGTTCTCAGTTAAATAATAATATTTATTGACTAACATTAAGGTATTATCATTAACATTAGTCTTAGTAATATCTACATATTTTTCTTTATCTAAATTAGTATTAACGTCACTAACAATTTTATCTACAGTTAAATCTTGATTTTTACTATATTCAAGATATCTAGAATGATTAGCTTTAATATAATATTTTTCATTTTTAAGTTTTGTTTCTAATGTACTTTCGGCTGGTCTATTAGTATTAACTTCTTTATCTTTGGGTTTTTCCTTATTATCTTTATTGAAGAAGAAAAATCCTCCAATAACTGACACAATAATTAAAACAACAACAATAATGGGAAACATTTTTAATTTCATAAATCCTCCTATTTATCTAAATAATAAGCATAATATTCATCATAAGTTAAATCGCTTTTATAAACCTTTTTAGCTAAGTCTTTACCTAAATAACGATAATGCCAAGATTCATAAGCATAGCCAGTTATTTTTTCTTTATCCTTTGGGTATCTCAAAATAAAGCCATATTTATAGGCGTTTTTTTGCAGCCATTTAAAATGATCTGTATTTTCAAAATCCTTACCAGCAGTTCCAGGTGCGATAACGTCAAGTGCTAAACCAGTTTGATGTTCTGAATAATCAGGTCTAGCGGCATAGCTGTCAGCATATTCCTCACCTTTATCATCTTTATATTGATTGTAAACTTTTTCTTGATATTCATATGTGCGGTAGCCAGAATTAATAATAATAGTGTATCCTGCATCTTTAGCAGCACTGAACATTTCTTTGTAGGCTTCATATACTTCAGTTCTAATGTTAGCTTCACCATAAGCATACCAATTACTTACTTTAACAATATCAGTAGGGGCATATTTACTAGGTAGTGAATTATATTTATTGACCATAATTGCGTTACCTTTTTTCATGTTGGTTTTTTTAGTATGGGTATAGGGCTCATAGTTAGATTTAACATTAACCTTAGTAACGATATCCATATAATCAATGTCTTTATTAGCTTTATCTAACTTCGTAATATATTCCTTATAAGTATTGTAATTTTTCCATAAGAAATATTTTTGTTTAGTCAAAGAAATTAAATCTTGATCATATTTAATTAAAGCTTTATTAATAGTTTTTTCATCAGTTTTTAAAAGCACGCTTACTTCTTTTTCATTATAGCCGATCTTACCTAATTGATATTCATCACTAGTATAATGTTTAATTAAATTAAAGATTATAAGACCAGTAATAATTAAAATAATAACAACAGTAATTGCTATAATAGCCGATTTTTTCATTTTTCTTTTTTTATAATACACATTATCACCTTAATGACATTATAACATGTTTTTAATTTATTTTGTATCGATAATAAAAATCGTAAGAAAAAAGTAAGAATTAAATTATAAAAAAACTGTTACCACTATACAAAAGTTAAAATAAATGATAAAATTATAATATATTCATATGGAAGGTGGTTTTGTGAAATATTTGGGCTTAGATTTAGGTACTCGAACATTAGGGGTTGCCATATCTGATACAACTAAAACCATAGCAGGGGCATATACAACACTACATTTTAATGATAGTGATTATGACGAGGCTATAAAAAAACTTACTCCTATCATTGAATCAGAACCCATTGAAAAAATAATTTTAGGGTTACCTAAAAATATGAATAATTCAATTGGAGAAAGAGCTGAGACGACTCTCGCATTTCAATCAATATTAATTAAAACATTTAATATTGAAGTAGTAATGCAAGACGAAAGGTTATCAACAAAAGAGGCTAGTAGTTATATGATACAGGCTGATATGTCAAGAAAAAAAAGAAAAAAGAAAATTGACAGTTTAGCTGCTAATATCATTTTACAAACCTATTTGGATAAAGAAAGGACGAAAATAAAATGCAAAACGAAGGATTAGAAGAATTAAAATTTAAAGCAGTAGATGCTGAAGGAAGACAAATTGATTGTGAAACATTATTTATGTTTGAATCGCCAGAAACAGGAAAACATTATATTGTATATACAGACAACTCAATTGATGAAGAAGGAAATACTAGAGTATATGCGTCAGTATATAACCCGGAAGCTTTAACAGTTACGGAAGGTAACGATATGGCGGCATTAGAATTAATCCCAATTGAAACTGAAAAAGAATGGAAGATTATTGAAACAATTCTTGAAGAAATGCAAAATCAATTCGAAGAAGAAAATAACGCGGAGTAAAATGAAAAACCGTAAAATTTCATTCAAAAAATGTGCACTATTTTTAATAGTGCTTATTATTTTAGCTGTGGTCGCTTTCTTAGGACTATATCAACTACAAACAGGTCCGGTTAGTAAAAACACTGACCCAATATCTGTTACGATTGACAAGGGTAGTAACTATTTTACCATTGCTGAAGTATTAAAAGAGAAAAAAGTCATTAAATCAGAATTTTTCTATAAAATCTTCTTAAAAATGCATAAGCCAGATTCATTAGTAGTGGGGACTTATGAATTAAATCAAGCAATGAGTGTTGCTGAGATTATTGAGACATTAAGTAATCAAGATAATTTAAAAGACAATCGAATCAAATTAACCTTTAGAGAAGGTTTAAACACAAGACAAATGGCTAATATCGTTGAACAAAAAACTGATATTAAAGCCGCTGACTTCTTAGCAAAAATAAGTGATGAAATTTATATAAATACGTTAATAAGTAAATATTGGTTTATTACTGCTGATGTTAAGGATGCTCAAATTTATTATAATTTAGAAGGATATTTATTTCCAGATACTTATATTTTTGAAAAAGATGAATTAACTTTAGACAAAATATTAGACAAATTATTAACTAATACCAATAATAAATTAACACCGCTAAAACAAGAATTTGAAACTTATGGGTATTCAGTTCATCAAATAATCACTTTAGCATCATTAATTGAATTAGAAGCCGTAACTGATAGTGATCGTGCTAAAGTAGCTGGTGTATTTTATAATCGTTTAGATAATAATTGGTCTTTAGGTAGTGATGTGTCAACATATTATGCTGCAAAAAAACCAATGACTGAATCATTAACTAAAACTGAGCTTAAGGCTTGTAATGGTTATAACACAAGATGTACTTCTATGCGAGGTTTACCAGTTGGACCAATTGATAACCCGAGTTTAAGTTCAATAAAGGCTGCTTTAAATCCAACTAATACAGATGCTTATTACTTTGTTGCTGATAGTGAAAAGAAAGTTTATTTCACTAAAAACGCCAATGAACATGCCGCTATTATTGCTAAACTTAAAAAGGAAGGCAAATGGATAGGCTAGAGCAATATGCCATAGAAAACAATATTCCCATTATGCAAAAAGATGGGATTTTGTTTTTAATAGAATATATCAAGAAAAACAAAGTAACTAGTATTTTAGAAATAGGGTCAGCAATTGGTTATTCAGCAATTAATATGGCTTTAATAAATAAAAAAATAAAAATTGTAACAATTGAACGTGATGAACAAAGATTTAAAGAAGCTTTAAAAAATATTAAATATTTTAGTTTAGAAAATCAAATAACAATTATTAATGCTGATGCTTTGGAAACGAAAATAGAAGATAAATTTGATTTAATTTTTATTGATGCTGCTAAAGCACAATATATTAAGTTTTTCGAAAAGTATAAAATTAATTTAAAATCTAATGGAACAATTATTTCTGACAATTTAAATTTTCATGGATTAACTGAAAATATTGAAAGTATTGAAAGTCGTAATTTACGAGCTTTAGTTAGAAAAATTAATAATTATAAAGAGTATTTAGAAAATAATCAAGAATTCCATACTGACTTTTTAGAATTGGGTGATGGAATAGGAATAAGTAAGAAAGTTTAAAAGCTTTCTTTTTTTAATACGCCCATATATTTAGTCGTGAACGTTTATTGTGTAGTAACAATAATTTTCATAAAATACTTCCAGCCCATAGGGGATATAATATATAAATTGGTGAATTATGAGAAGATACAAAATGAATAAATAAAATCATTATTTAAAAATTCGTTCTTTAGCATTGTTTTTGATTATAATTTTAAAGATAATAACTCTGTTAATGTGGTTTATCTTCTAAATAGAAAATATTATTTTTAGCAATTTCTATAACATTTAATAAAGTATTCTAAAACATCTATGGGCAATTGGTGACTGCTTCAACTATATTGGCATTGGGCATTGTAAATTCTAAAAATTCATGGGTACATCAAAGTAACACATATATTCAAATAAAATTAAATAATGGGAAGCTTTAGAGTCAGGACTAGATATTTCAAATGTTACTGGAAACTACTATATTGTAGTTCAGTTATTTATAATCACTGGGTGTTCATGTGACGTGTATACAATTAAACGTCATAGTAAAACTTACGAAGATTTTTTAAGCTAATTTTTCTAAGAAACTGTTCAAAAAAATATAAATTGTGATATACTTATTGTAGTAGAAAGAGGTAGAACATAAATGAATGCAAAATTAAAAGAAAAGGCGAAAAAAAGTTTAAAGGGTAATTATTTAACCTTAATGGCTGCTTTATTGGTTTTTGTTATTATAAGTAGCTTTTCTGGAGCGGTAGCATATTTAATCAGCGCTAATTGGGTCGCACCAATACTTACCTTAGTAATAGAGTCATTAATAATAATGGGGCTAGTAAAAATGGTTTTAAAAGTATCTCGTAATAAAAAAACTACTTTTAATGATTTATTCAGTGAAACAGAATTATTTGTTAAATACATTTGGATGGCTGTCATCTTAGGCGTTCTAGGTTCTGCTGTAACAATCTTAGAATCAATCGCGTTTAAATCACTAGTAGTAATAATGCAATATCAAGCAGATTTAAATATTTTCTTTGCAATATTCTTGATTGTAGTCGGATTATTGCTAAGTGTGGCAATCTTATTATTCGGACTTTATATTACAATTGCATTTTCACAATGTATATTCATTTTATCAGATGAACCAAAAATGCCAATCATGAAAGTATTATCAAAAAGCTTTGATATGATGTCGAATTATATCTTGGAATATTTTATTTTATGCTTAAGTTTCTTAGGCTGGTTAATTTTGGGAATCTTCACTTTAGGCATTTTATATTTATGGTTATTCCCGTATATTTTAGTCACTTTAGCAAACTTCTATAACAAAATAAATAAAGAATATCATGAAACAGCGAGTGAACCAGAATCATTATTGAAACAAGAAGACGAAATAGAAACATTATTTTAAAAGTAGCGCAAACTACTTTTTTTTGATATAATCTTATAAGCAGGAAGTGATTAGATGAAAGTAACCGCCATAATTAACAGTATAAACCAAGCTAATGATATAAAAGACTTAGTGGATGCGTTTATCGTTCCTATTGATGATTTTAGTATTAATTATGATAAAACCTTTAGTTTAAATAGTATAGAACAATTACAAAAATTAAATAAAGAAATATTCGTAGCAATTAATAAAAATATCCACAATAGTGAATTAGTGAAATTAGTGAACCTATTAAAAGAAATAGAAATTCTAAATATCAATGGAATAATTTTTTATGATATAGCATTAATAAACATAAAGAAAAAATTAAATTTAAAAACCCCATTAGTTTGGGCTCAAGAACATCTAACCACCAATTATGGTACCGTTAACTTTTGGTACGATAAAGGGGCAAAATATGCATATTTATCATCAGAATTAACTAATGAAGAATACATGGAAATCAGAAAAAATACAAAAGCTAAATTATTTATCAATGTTTTTGGTCATATCCCAATGTTTACTTCAAGAAGGAATTTAGTAAATAATTACATTAATTATTTTAATTTAAAAGATAATAAACAAAACAAAACCATATATAAAGAAGAAAAATATTATCCAATAGCTGACACAGAAAATGGAACAACAGTATATTCAGACTATATATTAAATGCTTTAGATGAAAGCTTTGATGTTGATTATTTAGTTTTTAATAGCTATTTAATTAGTGATGAAGATTTTAAAGAAATCTTAATAAATTACAAAAATAAAAAGAATAAATATAAGTTTCCATTTAATCATGGATTTTTGTATAAGGAAACAATATATAAGGTGAAGAATAATGAATAAACCAGAATTACTCGCCCCAGCTGGCGACTTAGAAAGATTAAAAATTGCGTACACCTATGGTGCAGATGCGGTATACATAGGTGGGACATTTAATTTACGAGCAAATGCTGATAACTTTGAACTTTCAGAAATAAAAAAAGGTGTGGAATATGCTCATAAATTAGGTAAAAAACTATATGTTACTGTTAATATTGCTTTGCATAATAAAGAATTAAATAAAATAGCTGAGTATTTAAAAGAACTAGACAAAATCGGAATAGACGCCATAATTGTTAGTGATCCAGCTATTATAAATTTAGCTAAACAAAGCACTAATTTAGAACTGCATCTTTCTACACAAGCTTCTACATTAAATAAAGAAGCTATTAGTTTTTGGAAAAATGAAGGCGTAGAACGAATTGTTTTAGCTCGCGAATGTACAGAAGAAGATATCAAAGATATTAAGAAAAACATTGATATTGAACTAGAAGTATTTGTTCATGGCGCCATGTGTGCCTCTTATAGTGGAAGGTGTGTATTATCGAATTTCTTAACTGATAGAGATTCTAACCGTGGAGGTTGTAGTCAAATTTGCCGTTGGGATTTTGATTTAAAAGAAGAGGAAAATCATTTAAAAGGAGAAAGACCATTTACTTTTTGTACTAAAGATTTAGCCCTAATAAAATATATTCCCGATTTAATTAACTTAAAAGTCGATAGTCTAAAAATCGAAGGTAGAATGCGTTCATCATATTATATTGCAACGATTGTCAAAGTATATAGGCAGGTAATAGACGAATATTGTAACGAACCGAATACTTATGAATATAATTTAAAAAATGAAGCTATTTTAAGAAGGTGTGCTAATAGAGATTCTGTTCCTCAATTTTTTAATGGAATATTTGATGAGCGTGTACAATATTATAATGGCAGGATGGAAATAACTAATCAAGATTTCTTAGGCATGGTGAAAAGCTATGATAATGTTACTAAATTGGCTAAAATAGAACAAAGAAACTACTTCAAATTAGGTGATGTAATTGAAGTTTTTGGGCCTTCAAAATCATTTGTTTTTACGATAAAAGAAATGTATGACGAAAATATGGAACCAATAGAAATCATTAGACATCCCAAACAAATAATTTATATGAAAATGCCCGAAGAGGTTTTTGAAGATTATATGCTAAAAAAGTGTTGACAAACCGATAAATGTGTAGTATCATTTTGAGAAGTTAAATAATTAGAACTGAGGTGAAAATATGTCTAAATCAGAAACATTTTATGTAACTGAGCAAGGTCTGGTGGACATGAAACAAGAACTTGAATATTTACAAAAAGAAAAACGTCCAGAAGTTATTGAGGCCTTAAAGGAAGCACGTGCTTTAGGCGATTTAAGTGAAAATGCTGAGTACGATGCTGCTTTGCACGAACAAGATGAGGTAGACAGCAGAATCGCAAATTTAACTATGATGATTAAAAATTCTGAAATAATCGGAAATGCCGGAACTGATGAAGTTTCTATTGGTAATGTTGTTGAGATTGAATACACTCTTGATGGCGATAAAGAAACTTATAGTATCGTTGGAAGTACCGAAGCAGATCCATTTGAAAATAAAATTTCTAACGCTTCACCAATTGCGGTAGCAATTATGGGTAAAAAAGTTGGTGACACCGCCAAAGTTGAAAGCCCAAATGGAGAGTATGAAGTAAAAATATTAAATATTAAGTAATTCTAATCAAGAATTACTTTTTTTATGTTCCTTTTAATCCTTTTATAACTAAAAAAATGACAATTTAATAACTTTCTCTTTTTAATAAAGTAAAAACTTGGTATAATGATAATAGGTGATACTATGAACAAGACAAAAGTAATCGCAACTATTGGACCCATGACATATAAATCTGGGGTCTTAGAAGATATGATTACTAGTGGTACAGATGTAATTAGATTAAACATGAGTTTTTCTGATTATGGTTTTTGTCGCAAAGTAATTGACGATATAAATGAAATAAACAATAGATTAAATTTAACGACAGCAACTATGTTAGACTTAGCAGGTCCTTGCATTAGAACTGGCAATTTTCCAAACGATCGAACTTATTTTAAAAAAGGTGATTGTATTAGAATGTACATGAATAAAATGATGGGGAGTGAAGTAGAATTTTCGATCAATTATCCAGATTTGATTAAAGATTTAAAATATCGTTCAGTTATTAAACTTAATAATGGTAAAGTAGTCTTAGAAGTTGTAGAAATCGGCCTGGATTATGCCGTATTAGAAGTTTTACAAGGTGGACAAGTTACGAGTCAATCAAAAGTTCATCTACCATATATTAAAGTTAACCACCAATTTTTAACTGAGCAAGATCGCGAAGATATTTTATTTGCTAATGAAATGGGAATAGATTTTTTGGGGGTATCTAATGTTGAAGACGCTGACGATGTTTTAGAGATTAATGATTTATTAATAAGCTTAAAAAATGATCACATCGAATTAATTGCTAAAATTCAAAATGATAAAGCTGTTAGAGAATTAGAAAAAATAATTGAAGTAGCTGATGGCGTATTACTTTCTAGAAGTGATGTTGCCATTGAAACACCAATTGAAGAAGTACCAAATATTCAAGATAAGTTAGTAAAGTTATGTCATCGCTATGGCAAAGTAAGTATTATATCAGCAGAATTAGATAGTTTTTTAACCAAAGAGATTATTCCGAGTCGTTCAGAAGTGTCGGATATTGCTAATATTGTTTCAGATAGTGCGGATGCTATTTTATTAGCTGGCGAAACAACTGTTGGTATTCATCCAGTTGAAGCTATTATTGAAATCGAAAAAATAATTAGTTCATCAGAAAAACAAGCAGATTATCATTACTTCTTTAATAAAGCTTTAGAGACTAAGACTAATGACATTGCTGGAATCATCGCATCAAGTGCGGCATTAGGGGCTAGTGAACTTGATTGTAAAGCAATTATTATTGCTACTAATAGTGGCTATACTGCACGACAAATGAGTCGTTTCAGACCACCGTGTCTAATTATCGCGGCCGCGCCAAATAAAGAAGTCGCTAAATCGATGAACTTACATTTTGGAGTTGTGCCGGTAGTTGTTGCTGAATTCAATTTTGATACTATTTCAGCTAAGTCAACATTAATTACTCAAAGACTTTTGAAATTAGAGCCAGGTGACAAAGTAATTGTTACCGGTGGCTATCCGTATGAAGACATTAAGCATACAAATTTCATGAAAATAGATGTATTATAAAAGAATAAAGGGGTGAAAGCCATGTACGATTTAGGCGATCAATTTAAAATCGATTATACAAGTGCTGTTTCAAATAAGAAAGGGATGATTGTTGGGGATAAATACCGTTTTACCGTATTATCACCAAGATTAATCAGGTTAGAATATAATGAAAGTGGAATTTTTCTAGATAGGCCAACCGAACTAATATTACATCGTAATTTACAAACTCCGGAGTTTAATTATAAAGACGATGGACACTTTGTTGAAATATCAACTAAGTATTTTAAATTAGCGTATACTAAAAATCATGTATTTGTAGGTAGTAAAGTAAATCCGACAAATAATTTAAAGGTAGAGTTAATTGGAACCGATAGGGTTTGGTATTATGGACATCCAGAGGTTCGTAATTTTGGTGTACCATCAAATACTTTAAACGAAGGTGGAACAACAGGGAAAGGATTATATTCTGCTGACGGCATGGCTAGTATAGATGATTCAAAAGGCAATATTTTTAATGAAGATGGTACGGTTGCTCTTCGCGAAGATGGCAATATAGATATTTATCTTTTCATGTATAATAACGATTTTGAAGCGGCATTAGTTGATTATTACAATTTAACTGGATATCCAGCTTTAATTCCAAGATATGCTTTAGGTAATTGGTGGAGCCGTAATAATGATTATAATGATATGGAATTAAAAGATTTAGTTGATGAGTTTGAAAAAAAAGAAATCCCATTATCAATTATTGTTTTAGATAAGGATTGGCATACTCGTAAATTAGTTGGCAAAGACCATTTAAAAACGGGTTTTACTTTTAACAACGAGTATTTTAAAAATCCCGCGGCTATGATTTCTTATTTACATTCAAAAGGCATCCGTTTAGGGTTAAATGTTAATCCTACTGAAGGGTTATATGATATTGATACATATTATAATGAGGCGTTAAAATTCTTAGAAGCTGATAATGAAGGTAAAATACCGTTTAATGCTTTTGATCCTAAATTTATTGATGTTTATTTAAAACTATTTATTCATCCATTAGATGCTTTAGGAATAGACTTTTTCTGGTTAGATGCTTATGATAAAAATAGAGTAAAAGAAATAGCTTTATTAAAGCATTACCAGTACTACGACATGCAAAGAGATTATAAACGTCGTCCAATGGTTTTAGCTAATGATACAGAAATCGCCCCACATCGTTATCCAGTTTTATATTCTGGGAAGACGATAGTTAGTTGGAATACATTGAAGAAAACACCTTTCTATAATGCCAGTGCATTTAATAATGGGGTAAGCTTTTGGGCTAACGACATCGGTGGATATTTTAAAGGTGTCGAAGATAACGAATTATATACAAGATATGTTCAATTGGGAACATTCTCACCAATTTTAAAATTTGGTGCCGATAAAGGCAAATATTATAAACGTGAACCATGGAGATGGGATATAAAAACATATCGTATTGTTAAAGATTATTTGCAATTACGTCATAAATTAATCCCATATATTTATAGTGAAGCTTATAAGTATCATAAATTTGGGCAGGCTTTAGTAAAACCGATTTACTATACTAATCCAGATTTGTATGATGATCATTTATATCGTAATGAGTATTATTTTGGTAGTGGTTTATTGGTTTGTCCAATTGTTTCACAGAAAGATTATGTCATGAACCGTGTTGTTCATAATTTCCATATTCCAGAAGGAACATGGTATGATTTTGTTACTGGTAAGAAATTTCCAGGTGGTAAAAACTATATATCTTTCTTCAGAGATGAAGAATATCCAGTATTTGCTAAATCAGGTGCTATAATCCCACTAGGAACAAATGAAAATTTAAATGATACTACACCTCCAGATAATATGGAAATTCAAATTTTCCCAGGTGCTAGTAACACATATACTTTATTTGAAGATGATGGTGAAAGTGATTTATATCGTAAAGATTTCTATTTGTTAACTGAAATAGAATACAATTATATGCCAAGTAATTACAGTGTAATTATTCGTGCAAAAGAAGGCAAAAGTGGAATTATTCCAGAAACTAGAAATTATAAAATTATTTTCCGTAACACTAAACGTACTGATGATGTAGTTGTTTATAGTAATCGTG
Source organism: uncultured Muribaculaceae bacterium (assembly GCA_964538005.1). Taxonomy (GTDB): domain Bacteria; phylum Bacillota_I; class Bacilli_A; order RF39; family UBA660; genus Coprosoma. The sequence goes on along the minus strand of CAZIDO010000018.1, from coordinate 351 downwards.
ATAAAGTTTCGTTTAAAACTTATGTTGATGGACCAGACTTCGTTGTTGAAGTAAATGATGTTAAAACTATAGGTCAATTAACAGTTAATTGTAAGGGTAAAGATATTGAAATAGATGCAGTGCATTTAATTAATCGTGATATTGAAGGAATTATTAGCGATTTACAAATTACTACTGAAATGAAAGAAAAAATAGATGCTATTTTATTCAGTGATTTATCTATCCAAAAGAAACGTATTGAAATTAGAAAATTAGGACGTTTAGGTTTAGATAAGAAATTCATCAAAATGTTCTTAAAATTACTTGAATACATTAGTGCTATATAAAAAATTACTTTTCAGTAATTTTTTT
>CAZIDO010000017.1:9299-15704 GCA_964538005.1 uncultured Muribaculaceae bacterium | reverse complement strand
TTGAAATTCAAAGAACATACCGTTCTCAAGGTGTTGAAGTTAGTGATAAACATATTGAAGTTATCGCTAAACGTATGATTTCTAAAATTAAAATTATTGATTCTGGTGATTCTTTATGTTTACCAGGAACAGCAATTGATATTAATCATTTCACCGATGAGAATAAAAAACTTATCTTAGAAGGCAAGAGACCTGCAACAGGTAAACCTGTACTTCTAGGTATTACTAAAGCTTCATTAGAAACTGATTCATTCTTATCAGCAGCTTCATTCCAAGAAACAACTCGTATCTTAACAGATGCAGCTGTCCACGGAAAAGTAGACCACTTAAACGGATTAAAAGAAAATGTAATCATTGGTAAATTAATTCCAGCTGGTACCGGTGTTAAACAATACCGCGATGTTGATTATAGTTTAGAAAACGAACTATTACAAGATGAACCTTTAGAGGCTCTAGAACAAGAACTAATGGATTAACCATTAGTTTTTTTATGATTAAAAAACAAAGTTAAAAATACAAATTTAAATTATTTGTATTTTTTTTTGGAAAAAAGAAGGAAATAAGCAACAGACCTCGTATGATACTAATAAGGAGGAAATTTATGAAAAAAATATTAATAGTAATAATGTTGCTATTTTGTAGTAATGTCCAAGCATTGGACCAAAACAATTACAGCGAGTTCACTGAAAATAAAATAGAAGAAACAGATTTAATCGATGTTAAAGTCGAAAGAAGATACAAATTTTATAAAGAAGTAAAAGAATTAGGTGGTTATTTTAATAATGAAGAATATTCATTAATTGATAGAGATGATTATATTATAGAAAATGAATCGCCATTAAGTATAATAAAACCAGAAGAAAAAGAGAATAGAATAATTAATACATATGAAGGTTATCACTATAAAAAGGCAAAAGATTTAAAATATTTAATTGTAAAAGCCAAAGATAATAGTAATATAATTAAATTCAAAAACTTAAAATTCAATTATAATAAAGACTTAAATTATAGTATAGAATATTATAAATCTTCAAAAGAAATAATTGAACCAGGCGGTTATATTAAATTTAACTTTGCTGAACCAATTAACCATAATGAATTAAAATTTAGTTTTGACTTAATCACTAATAATAAACCACAAGGTAATATTGATTATTATGGTTTAAATATCATGACTAGTAATGATACTCAGGAAATTACAACTGGTACTTATACTTACGATGATAAAGATACTAAAATATCCTGGGTAGGTGGATATGTAGGTATTTATGCTGATGCTTATGAAGATTACTTTTCTTTAAAAGAAGAAAATACAAGTCTCGCAATGAAACCAATTAAACAAGATATACCTTTATATACTTACCAAGATAAACAATATCGTCATTATAGAATAGTTAGAGAATATTATCCGGATTATTTATTAAATGGGAATGAGGAGTATAATTTAAAAGATGAAAATGACTATAAAGATTACTATGCTAAAAGAATGAAGAATGTAATTTCTAAAAATAATGAATTTGAAATTAATGAACAAAAAGCTAAGCCAGAATTATTACCAATTTTAAATCAAAAAGATACTGTAAAAGTATCGTCTTTACAAAGTTTAAATATTAATGAAGAACTACAACAAGAGACAAAAAAATGTCCAAAAAAGGAAGAAACAAAAGAAAAAGATTGTAATCAATTGTCTTATTTTATCCCAATAATTCTTGGATTAGGCGTAATTATTCTAGTTTTGTCGAAACTATATAAAAATAAAAAGTGATATGCTAAAGTAAAGTGGGTGATGACATGTTAGATATAGAGATAGAGTCTAAGCGTGGTATCTTGTTTGTTAGATTAAGTGGCAACTTAGAGCGGACAAGCGTTGATAAACTAAATAGAGAAGTTATAAACCTTTTAAAACAAGTAGGAATTAAAAACATAGTTTTCAATTTAAAAGAATTACAGACAATTGATAAGTATGGAATAAATGCTTTATTAAACAGTTTAAAAATATGTGAAAATAATCATGGTAAAAGTTTTATATGCTTAAGTGATACCGATAATTTATTCAGTTCATTTAGAGGATTAATTAAAAGGTTTTCATTAATTTCTGATGAACTAGCAGCAGTTCATTTAATTAATTCATAGGAGGAAATATGCCAGACATTACAAAACTAATTTTAGAAAACGAAGGACTAATATACAAAAGTGCTAGTTACTTTAAACAATATGGTAGTATAGAAGACCTATACCAAGCGGGTGTTATAGGAATAATGCAGGCTTATAAAAATTATGATCCAAATTCAAAGGCTAAATTTACAACATATGCTTATTCATATATTTTGGGTGAAATGAAAAGTTTAGTTAGAGCAGATAAAGGGGTCAAAGTAAGTCGTGATATTACAAGGTTAAAAAGTAAAATTGAAGAAGTAAAAGATAAATTATCGCAAACCATGATGAGAGAACCTACTACTGAAGAATTGAGTGAATGCTTAGATATTCCCGAATATTGTATTGCTGAAGCAATAAACTCTAATGTTAGTTTACGAAGCATCGATGAAAGCGTTGGAGACACTAATATGTCCTTACATGAGGTCATTAGTAGTCCAGACGCGAATATCGATGATTTACTGTATTTAAGAACTGAACTAGAACAGTTAGAAGAACCAGAACGTAGCATTATGATGAGTCGTTATTATGAAGATATGACGCAAAGAGAAACGGCGGAAAACTTAGGCTTAAGTCAAGTTGATGTATCCAGACGTGAAGGCAGAGTAATTACTAAATTAAGACAAGCGGCTTAATTGACATTTAATTATATTTAACCTATAATTAATAATAGGTGATAGGATGAAAAAAGCATTTACATTAATTGAATTAATTATGGTTATTGTTATTTTAGGAATTATTGCTTTAATAACTTTACCTACGGTCAATTCAATTTTAAAAGATTCTAGGCAGAAAGCTTATAATAATCAAATTGACTTAATTGAAGATACCGCTCGTACTTATATGACTAAAAATAATATGAAATTACCAAAAACAAAATGCAATGTTTCAGTTGCTCAAATGAAACAAGCCGGATTACTATCTAATGAGGATGTTTTGAATCCCATGGATACAACCACAAACTTTAACAGCGCGGCTGTAACGGTAGAATGGAAAAACAATAAATATCAATATACCTTTGTTGCTACAGCTGCAGGAATTGCAAGTTGTATATAATATATTACTATTTGTTCATGAAGATTTATATCTTCTTTTTTTTTTGAAATTTAATATAATTTATTGGAGGAGATAGTATGTATGAAATGATGAAATTACCATATCCATATAATGCTTTAGAACCAGATATAATTGCTGAAATAGTTGATATTCATTATAACAAACATCATAAAGCTTATTATGATAAATTAATTGCAGTGTTAACTAAAGATAACTATGATTATCGTTATTCATTAGAAGAATTACCTAAACATATCGATGAATTTCCATTACCAGATAGAGGAGATATTCTATATAATGCAGGTGGTGTTTTAAATCATAATTTATATTGGTTAAGTATGAATAGGGGAAGTAATCAGCCGCGTGGAAAACTATTGTATAAAATAAATAACCAATATGGTAATTTTGAAAACTTTAGAAAAGAATTTATGGACAGAGCTAAACATTTAGTAGGTTCGGGATATACTTTTTTAGTAAGCAATCAAAATGGCGATTTAACTATTGTTAATATGGTTAATCAAGAGACACCTATAACTTATAACTTAATTCCATTATTTACAATTGATTTATGGGAACATGCCTATTACTTACAATATAAGAATAATCGCAATGCTTATATAGAAAATTTTTGGAATAAAGCTAACTTTGATTATGCCGGTAAAAAATATGATGAAATTTTGAGATAACACGAAATAATCGTGTTTTTTTGTATAAAAAATAAAATGTCCTTCCATAATAATCGTAGGAGGAATATTATGGAAAAGAATAAATATAAAGATTTAATAAACAAACATACCCCTAAAGAAGATATTTTATATAACGCCATAATAGCATTTATTATTGGTGGTATTATGGGAACAATAGGACAAGGACTAATAGATTTTTATTCATATTATTTGACAATCCCAACCAAGGAAGCAACAGTTTGTATGATTGTTACATTAGTATTCTTTGCTTGTCTATTTACAAGCTTAGGTTTCTTTGATAAATGTGTTAACTTTGCTAAGTGTGGACTAATTATTCCAATTACTGGTTTTGCCCATGCAACAATGAGTGCCGCACTGGAATATCGTAAAGAAGGATTAGTAACCGGTATTGGTGCTAACATGTTAAAACTATCTGGGGCTGTAGTTATTTTTGGGGTTGTTAGTGCTTGGGCATTTAGTGTTATTAGAATGATTGTGGGGGTGATTTAGATGACATTTAAATATAACGATGTTTATATCAATGGTACCGCAACGGTAACTGGTCCTTATGAGGGAAAAGGACCACTAAGCAAATATTTTGATAAAAGCTATGATGATTTATATTTTGATACTCCAACTTGGGAACAAGCGGAAAGTAAATCAATTAGCGACTCCGTTGATATATTATTAAATAAGGTGGGCCTAACCAGATTTGATATTGATGTTTTTGTTGGTGGAGATTTGTTAAATCAATTAACGGCAACTAACTATGCTGCAGCTAATATGCCAAGTTCATTTTTAGGGGTTTATGCTGCATGTGCTACTAGCACTTTAGGTTTAACTGTAGGCGCTAATTTAATAGAGTCAGGAACTACTGGGAGAGTTGTTTGTTCAACATCTTCACATAATAATGGAGCAGAAAAGCAATTTAGATATCCTGTCGAATATGGAGGACCTAAAAGAAAAACTACAACTTTTACTTCAACCGGAAGTGCTTCAGCTTTATTATCCAATAAAAAAGGTGACATTAAAATTGAAAGTGCAACTTTAGGAACTGTCGTCGACTCTGAAGTGAACGATGTTTATAATATGGGAGCTGTTATGGCTCCTGCTGCTGCAGATACTATTTATAAACATTTAATGGATACTGGTAGGACAGTAGAGTATTATGATTTGATTTTAACAGGTGACTTAGGCATATACGGAAAAGAAATTTTAAAAGATTATATTCAAACAGAATATGGAATTACTTTAACTAATTATGACGATACGGGGGTAATGCTTTATAATTTAAAAAAGCAACCGGTTTATGCTGGTGCTAGCGGACCTGCATGTGCACCATTGGTTACTTATGGATATATTTTTGATCAAATGAAAAAGAAAAAAATTAAAAAAGTTTTATTAGTAGCAACTGGAGCTTTAATGAGTCAGACAATGGCTAATCAAAAATTAACAATTCCTTCAATAGCTCATGCGGTTAGCTTGGAGGTGGCAAAATGATTTATTTAAACGCATTTTTATTTGCCGGATTAGTATGTATGATTGGACAATTAATTTTAGATAATACTAAATTAACCCCTGGACACATAACTGTATTATTTGTTGTTATTGGGGCCTTATTAGATGTTTTTGATATTTATGATAAATTTGTTTTATGGGCTGGTGGTGGTGCTTTGGTACCAATTACAAGTTTTGGGCACATGTTAACCCATGGGGCAATTATGGGATATCAGGATCAAGGTATAATGGGACTTTTAGTTGGAACTTTTGATTTAACATCGGCTGGAATATGTGCCGCCATTATATGTGCATTTTTCTTTTCACTTATATTTAAACCAAGAGATTAATAGTGTAAAAAAAGTTATCAATTTGTTTGATAACTTTTTATAATATCGTAAAATCTTTTTTCTTTTTCTTCATCACTAGAACAAATAAATGTAATTTCTCCAGTTCCATTATTAATTAAATTAGAACTAATCAACTTTCTTTCTAATTCATGGGTAATACCAATACTACCATCAAAGAAAGTAACATTTCCTAATATTTTTTTAATATTTTCTTTAACCAAAGGGTAGTGTGTACACCCTAGTACAACATTTTTAACACCTTTAAATTTATCTAAATTAATTTTTAAATATTCATCAATTTTATCAATATCATTCTTTTCAATTAAATTAGCTAAGCCATCACAAGAAAACAAAGTAGTTTGATGATTGTCATATCGTCTAAATAAATTTAAGAACTTTTTGCTTTCAATTGTACCTTTAGTAGCAAGCACTAAAGTTTTATCTTTAAAACCATAATCATAAACCATCTTATAAGCGGGTTCAATAGCAATAAATATAATATGAGGATAAGTCTCTCTTAATTTGTTTACACAAACTGCACTAGCAGTATTACAAGCAATAACAATAATTAAACACCCTTTAGCAATTAAACAATCAACAACATTTTTAACAATTTTAAAAATTTCTTTACGACTTTTTTCGCCATAAGGATTATGTTTAGA
>CAZIDO010000017.1:0-9199 GCA_964538005.1 uncultured Muribaculaceae bacterium | reverse complement strand
AAATCTCTTAAATAGCCAGTGGCAACAACTAACTGACGTTTGTATTTTTCAAAAATTTTATCAACTTTAATTTTTTCGTTCATAATTTTTTCATTTTGGCCACGACTATTAATCAAAGCTTGATTGAGTTCTAAACTTTTTTTCTCATATTCGTTATATAAGCTTTGTGATATTTTTAAATATTCTGTTGTATCTAGTTTACTATAATAAAAATCAATTAAGTTTTCTTTATCAAAAAATTTGTATAGATCCTTAAAATATTCTAAATCACGAGGATATTTATTTCTAGTTTGCAAATACAAATAATCAAGATTATCTCCGTTGCCATGATAAACCTTAATACCGTCCTTTATTCCTTTACGAATTTTACTTCTAAAGTTTTTCTTAATGTTGGCAAAAACTTGAGTATAAGGTAATCCAATATTAAGAACCGCTTCAAAACGCGGTTTCAAAGCTTCAAAGAAATTATTATATCCTAAATGATAGTAGCCCATTTTTTTCAAATTATTAAATATGGTGTCATAATACATATTTTGTTCAATAACTTTACCATCCATATTATATACTTTTTTAATAATCAAAGGATTTATTTTAATTGCTACAATGTCTTTGCGTCCTAAAAACTTTTTAATTAATTTAGTAAAAGTCTCTACTAAATTATAATCGTTAAAATTAATTAAGAATCCACGCGGCGCTAAAGCATACTTAAATCCATTAATTTTTTGAACTAAAATTAAAGTAGCTGCTCTTAATTCATTACCATCCATAAGACCTAAGAAAAATGAATCATATTCTTCTTCATTCATTGTAAAGGCGTATTCAGCTGTTTGATACATCGATGATGGTCTAAACTGACTACTAAAAGCTTTAAATTCGGCATTAGTTAATTGTTTAATTTTCATTTAAAAGCCTCCCTTACTTGCTTATATATTATAACATATTTTAAAAAAATAAGCCATATTTGACTTACTTTTCACATTTCTTTTTATAACTGTCACACATAGTAGCTTCTTTTTCTTTTGCATCAGCACAGTGACAAACTTTAATTGCTTCTAACTGACATAAATCATGGTCACAGTTACAGTGTGTACAGTCATGAACAGAACATCCAATTTTTTTATTTTCCATTAAAAACCTCCCTTAATATTTTGGTCTTATTTTGTCATCATATTCATAAAATAGCAAAACCTTAATATATTTATATTGGTGATAATATGGACAAGATTGGAATACCTCGCGGACTTTTTTACTACTATTATGGAGATATATGGAAAAACTTTTTTGATTATTTAAAAGTACCTTATATTATAAGCCCTAAAACTAATAAAGCTATCAGTTTACTTGGTCAAAATAATTCAAACGATGAAATGTGTTTATCTTTAAAAACATATTTAGGTCATGTTAGTTATTTGAAGGATAAATGTGATTGTATTTTAGTACCAAGAATTGATAACTATAAATTAGAAAATCAGACATGTACTAATTTTTTAAGTGCTTACGATATTGTAAATAACATGGTTGATATAAAAGTTCTAAACTATGATATTGATTTAAATAGAAAAAAAACATTAAAAAAAGGTTTAATTAGTATTGGCTTGGAATTAGGACTTAAGAAAAAAATAATCAAAAAAGCTTATAAAAAAGCCATAATTAAATATAAAAAAGACCGTAAACGCGATATAAGTATCAATATAAATAAATTAAATTCTGAAAAAACAAAAATTTTATTAGTAAGTCATCCTTATAATACTTACGACGATGTCATTGGTAAAGACATTACGAAGTATTTAGAAAAGAATAATATTGAAATCATTTATAGCGATAAATTTGATGACAAAATAACTAATAAACTAAGTAGTGAATTATCAAAAGATTTATACTTTAAATATTCTAAAGATAACATTGGATCAATTGTTTACAGCAAAGATAAAATTGATGGGGTTATTTTCTTATCTTCGTTCCCTTGTGGACCAGATTCTTTAGTTAATGAACTAGTGATGAGAAAAATTAAAATACCACATATTAACTTAGTTTTAGATGACGCTTCATCATTCACAGGTACAGAAACAAGATTAGAAAGTTTCATCGATATGCTTAGGGGGATGAACAATGACTAAAGTATCATATCCATTAATGGGTGATTATCATGTTCCAGCTAAATACTTACTAAGTCACATTTTAAAATGTGATTTAGTAAGCCCACCACCGATAACCAATAAAACTATTGAAATAGGAACTAAGTACAGTCCAGAATTTGTATGTACACCATTTAAATACACGCTAGGAACAATGATTGAATCAATTGAAAAAGGCGCCGATGCTGTCATTCAAATGGGGGGCGGGTGTCGCTATGGTTATTACGCGGAAGTACAAGACACCGTTTTAAAAGATTTGGGTTACAATGTTACCTTAATTAATTTAGTTACCAAAGGTCAAACAGATGTTAAAAGAATTGTTAAAGAATTTAAAAAGATAGATTCAAAATTTAGTTGTCTAAAAGCACTTTATTACAGTCTCATAACTATCAAAATGGTCAAATATATGGATGAAATTGATGATTATATTAGAGAAAATATAGGATTTGAAATGGAAGAGAAATCATTTGAAAATTTAAAATTTAAAATGTTGAGAGATTTTGGTAAAGTGAAAGGTTATTTCGATTTAAATAAAAAGTATCGTTATTATAAAGAAGAATTTACTAAAGTAAAAATAAGAAAACCAGATAATTGTTTAAAAATAGGTATTATTGGTGAATTATATACAATTATGGAACCGTTTTCTAATTATTTCTTAGAGCGTGAATTAGCTAAAAATCATATTGAAGTCAAAAGATTTACCAATGCTCATTATTTATTACTAGAAAAAAGAAGTCAAAGTAAAAAATATTTAAAATACGCTAAAGAACATATTAAATATTTAATGGGGGCAGACGCTAGTGATAATATTGCCAGAACTAAATATTTATGTGAAGAAGGATATGATGGAATAATTCATATTAAGTCATCATTCTGTACTCCAGAAATAGGTGCAATGCCGATCATTAGTAAAATCGCTAATCAATATGAAGTACCAGTACTATTCTTTAGTTTTGATGCGAATACTTCGGAAACAGGGATTAAAACAAGATTAGAAGCTTTTTATGATATGTTAGAAATGAGGAGAGATAAATGAGAGATTGTTATTTAGGCGTCGACATTGGTTCTATTTCCACAAAAGGTGTTGTTCTTGATGAAGAAAACAATATTATTACATCTTCATATATATGGACCGAGGGTAATCCTGTAAAAGCGGTTAGAAATTTAATTAAAATTTTAAAAAGTGAATTACCAGAAGATTGTTTGATAAAAGGTATTGGAACAACCGGAAGTGCTCGAAAATTAATTGGTTTAATGTTAAAAGCCAACATCGTAAAAAACGAAATAACTGCTCACGCGGTTGGAACATTAACTTTTTATCCAAATGTAAGAACTATTTTAGAAATAGGGGGACAAGATTCTAAAATAATTTTAATGCACAATGGGATAATTACTAATTATGCTATGAATACTTTATGTGCGGCTGGAACTGGAGCCTTTTTATCAAGCCAAGCTAAAAGATTAGGAATAGAAGTAAATGAATTTGGTAAGTATGCCTTACAGTCAGAAAGCCCTGTTAAAATCGCGGCGCGTTGTACTGTATTTGCCGAGTCAGACTTAGTTCATAAAGCTCAAGTAGGTTATCCAAAACAAGATATAATTGCTGGTTTATGTAAGAGTATTGTCTTAAATTATTTAAACAATGTTGGTAAAGGTAAAAAAATAGAAGCTCCAATTATTTTTCAAGGAGGAGTTTCTAAAAATGAAGGTGTTGTAAAATACTTCAAAGAAATATTAAATGAAGATATTATTGTCGATGATAATAGTCATTTAATGGGTGCTATAGGAATAGCTGTTTTAGCTCGTAAAAATAAAACAGGTCATACCTATTCATTAGAACTCGCTAACGTAAAATTTGATACTAAAGCGATGGAATGTAGTCATTGTTCTAACAACTGTGAATTATTAAAAATATATCGCAACAATGAACTAGTTGATTCATGGGGAAGTAAATGTGGTAAATATTAAATTGCTTAAACGCATTTTTTTCTAAAATAAAAAGGAAATCAGAAATAAACCTCGTATAATACCAATGAGGTGAAAAAATGAAGTATTATACAGAAATAAAAGAAACATTAATAAATAATGAAAATTATAAAAAAATAAAAGATTATTCCAAAAATAAAAATGATTTAAATACCTATTATGAAGTAGGAAGATTATTAGTAGAGGCCCAGGGTGGGGAAGAAAGAGCAAAATATGGCAATAAGTTAATCAAAGAGTATTCTGTTAGATTGACTAAAGAATTGGAGAAAAGTTATTCTTGTTCATATTTGAGAAAGATGCGTCAATTTTATATAATATTTCAAAAACGCTCGACACTGTCGAGCGAATTGAGTTGGAGTCACTATGCTGAAATTCTTTCAGTTGAAAACAAAGAAGAAATTAACTATTATATAAATATAACAGTTAACCAAAACTTATCAGTAAGAGAACTACGTCAAAGAATAAAAGAAAAAGAATATGAGAGATTACCATATAAAGAGGAAATAGATTATGATGAACCCAAAATAGAAAGTTTTATTAAAGACCCAATACTAATACCAATAAAAAATAAAGAACTAAATATAAATGAAAACACGTTGAAAGAATTAATATTAGAAAATATGGATTATTTTTTAAAACAATTAGGAGTAGGATATGCATATATAGGTAATGAAGTAAAATGTAAAATAGGAAATAACTATCATAGAATAGATATACTATTATTTAATTATGAGTTCAATAGTTTTGTAGTAGTAGAACTCAAAGCAAAAGAATTTAAAGCCGAATACATTGGACAAACATTAAAATATATGGGATATATAGATACACATATAAAGAAGATATATCATGAAAAGACAATAGGTATAATAATCTGTAAAGAAAACAACAATTATGTTTTAAAATATATTGGAATAAATAATATATTAACAACTACTTATTTATTAGAAGAAATAAAATAAAAGTTATAAATATTTATAATAATTTGAAACTATTTGACATAAAACAAATATTAGTGTATAAATTATATTAGCAATTTGAAAGGGAAGTGAATATATGGGAAAAACGTTAGTTATCGTCGAATCTCCAACTAAAATTAAAACCATTGGACAGTATTTAGGACCAGAATATATTATTTCATCAAGTAAAGGTCATATTAGAGATTTATCTACTAAAGGAAAATATGGCTTAGGTGTTGATTTAGAAGACAATTTTAAACCTGATTACAAAACAATTAAAGGAAAAAAAGCAGTCATTGATGAATTAAAAAAAGAAGCAAAAAAAGTAGACAAAGTTTATCTAGCAACCGATCCAGATAGAGAAGGGGAAGCTATTTCGTGGCATATTTATGATGTCTTAGGCTTAAAAGACAGTGATTATGGAAGAGTAACATTTAATGAAATCACTAAAAATGCCATTAATGAAGCTTTTAAAAACGTTAGAAAAATTGATCAAGATTTAGTTAATAGTCAAGAAACCAGAAGAATTTTAGACCGTATTATAGGTTTTAGATTAAGTAAAATAATTCAATCAAAAACCGATGGTACTAGTGCGGGTAGAGTTCAAAGTGTTGCGTTAAAATTAGTAGTTGACCGTGAACGCGAAATCAAAGCTTTTATTCCTGATGAATACTGGACGATAACTGGCATATTCAAAGACTTTCAAGCTGACTTATTCCAATATAAACATAAAAAAATCGAAGTAAAAACCGAATTAGAAGCTAATGAAATATTAGGTAAATTATCAAATGCTTTTGAAATTGAAAGCGTTGATAAAAAACAAAAACAAAAACAATCAAAAGCACCATTTATTACAAGTACCTTACAACAAGATGCTTCAAATAAATTAAAATTCCCAGCTAAAAAAACTATGATGGTCGCACAAAAATTATATGAAGGTAAAGATTTAGCTGATGAAACAGTGGGGTTAATTACGTATATGCGTACAGACTCAATCAGATTATCAGATGACTTTATAAAAGAAACATATGGATTTATAGCCGGTAAATATGGGCAAGACTATGTTGGTAGCGTTAAAGTTTCAAAGAAAAAAGAAAACGTTCAAGACGCCCATGAAGCGATTAGACCAACTAGTATTAACAGGACGCCAGAAAGTGTTAAACCATATTTATCAGATGATGAATTTAAACTATATCGTTTAATTTATTACCGTGCACTAGCTAGCTTAATGGCACCTGCTAAAGTTGAAGGGACAACAGTTGTATTAAATAATAACGATTATCAGTTCAAAGCAACTGGCCAAATCATAATATTTGATGGTTATTTAAAAGCCTATAGTGATTATGAAGATACTAAGGATACAATCTTACCACCGTTTGATACTTATCAATCAAAAATAATTGTTTCAAAAGAAATTATCAAAGAACAACACTTCACTCAACCGCCAGCCAGATATACAGAAGCTTCTTTAATTAAAGAGATGGAGGAGTTAGGAATTGGGAGACCAAGTACTTATGCAACTATTATTGATAACATTAAAAATAGAGGCTATGTTAATTTAATTCAGAAAAAATTTGAACCAACTGATATTGGTTTTGAAGTAACCGATAGCTTACAAGAATATTTTAACCATATTATTAACGTTGAATATACCGCTAATATGGAACATGAATTAGATGAAATAGCGGATGGTAATGAAGTATGGTACCAAGTATTAGATAAATTTTATAAAGAATTTGAACCTTCAGTTACCAATGCCTTAGAAAAAATGCCTAAAAAAGAAGCAGAACCAACTGGTGAAGAATGTCCAGAATGTGGGCATCCATTAGTAATTAGAAAAGGCAAATATGGAGAGTTTGTTGCTTGCAGTAATTTTCCGGCTTGTAAATATATAAAACAAGAGCCAAGGGAAGAACAAATTATTTGTGATTGTCCTAACTGTGACGAAGGAAAAATTGTTGAGAAAAAAAGTAGAAAAGGCAAAGTTTTCTATGGATGTAACAATTATCCAAAATGTAAAACCGCATATTGGGATGAACCAACAGGACAAAAATGTCCAGAATGCGGTAACATGTTAACAAGTAAAAAAGATAAAATAAAATGTAGTAGCTGCGACTTTACAAAGTAGCTACTTTTTTATGTTATAATATAGCAAGAAAAGTCGGGAATTTTCAGAGTTAAATAATTATAATTGAGTTAGGAGGTAAAAATGAATTATATAACAAGTATTGGAGAAACAGTAAAATATATTGAAAATAATTTAACAAATGAGCTAGATGTAAATGACTTGGCTAGCAAAGTTTATTTATCAACCTTCTATTTTCAAAAATTATTTAAATTAATTTGTGGTATTACAATTAGTGAATACATTCGTAATCGCCGTTTGACTGAAGCTGCAAAAGAACTTAATAAAAGTAACATTATTGATATAGCTTATAAATATGGTTACAACAGTCCAGATAGTTTTACAAAAGCCTTTACAAAATTTCACGGACAAACACCATCACAAATTAAAAAAACAAATTTAATTAATTTATGTTTACCTCTAAATATTGCAAAAATAATTAAAGGAGAATTTATGAATTATAAAATTATTAACAAAGAACAATTTCAACTTTTAGGTTATAAAAAAAGAATGAATAAAGATATATCAAGCAGAGAAAAAGAAATAGAAGAAATGTGGTTATCAACTAGAGACAAGCAAGAGAGATTACTAGAATATCGAAATGATATGGACATAAATTGGTATGAATTAACTATGAGTTTCAATAAACAAAATTGTAATCATTATATAAGTATTTTAACTAGTGAATTAGATAATGAATTTGAGCAGATTAACATCCCGCCACAAACATATGCAGTATTTACAACTGATAAATGTCCATACCCAACAGAGATATACGCCGAACTGCAAAAAGAAATTTTGAAAAAATGGCCAATTGATAACTATGAATTAATCGAGGGATTAATTATCAATGTTATTCACTGGTATCCTGATGAAGTGGATAAACCAAAAAGATACATTGAAATATGGATACCTGTAAAGAAAACACTTGAATAAAATATATGACTTTGACAAACAATAAAAAAAATGTATAATAAAAGTGTCAAAAGGAGTTGGTAGTATGAATAAAGAAAGTAAAACACAAGGTAGATATAGTTTAGTCGTTAGCTCAACCTTACCCTTAAGTAAGCAACAGCAAGTAATTCCTTTTATTTGGGGTGAAGAGTTGAAAGATAAAGTTCGTGATGAACGTTTAACTGATGCAATTACTAGATTTGAAGACAAAGAAAAACTGCCTCTTTCATTAATTGATGCTTTTACAACTCAATTTCAGAACCAAGATGAATTATTAAACTATTTATTAGCGAATGTTAAAGGAGTACCTATTGGTAAAATTACAATAGATTATGTTAGTAAAGGGATTGTTAAACATTTAGAAATAGCCTACAGCAATCAAACAGAAATTAAAAATGTTGCAACAAAAAACTTTAATAGCTCAAGCGTTGATGATGGTTCAAAATCAAATTTAATCCATTCAGTAGCGCATAGACTAGACAATGAACGCCAGATACTTAAGTATTTAAGGGTAAACGGATATATTGATAGCCAAACAGATATAAATTTCGAAGAATACATGGAGCATTATAATACAGCCAATTATAGTTTCTTTGAAAGAAAATTAGGCGATTCATTATCATATAAACAGTTCAGAGGGGTTGCTATGGGAATAGGATCTTATAGCCCAGAAATTTATCGTGAACAGTTTATTGGTAACAGACAAATTGAAGAAGAAATTGAAAGAAATAAAGAACTCACAAAAAAAGCATTAGAAGTAAAACCGTTGAATCATCAACCTAGTTATGAGGAACTTAGGAAAATACAAGAAGAGCAAAGAGACTTAAAAAATTACAAAGCTACACTTGATAAAATCCGTGGTGTGAAGCCAGAAGAAAGCGTTCCTGATGTTATTTGTACTCAAGTGCCATTATTTGATGCCGATGAATTTGTAACACCAGTAAAACCAAATCACCCACATCGTTAAAGCAATTAAAAAATTGCTTTTTTTATGATTATCTAAGTTTTGTCAAATTAAAATAAATGTGATATTATAGACATGA
>CAZIDO010000016.1:0-16135 GCA_964538005.1 uncultured Muribaculaceae bacterium | reverse complement strand
ATTATTATATCAGGTTTTTTCTTTTTTTGTATCCGAAACCATTTTACACTATCTCCTTTTTTCTTGATTTGACAAGCAAAAATAACTTTGTTATAATACATACCGTTTGTTAAAAAGGGGGATATTATGCAGCTTGTAGATAAAAAATGGAACAATATTTAGATCAACTTGAAAAAGGAATAGAATTTAACTATGACGAATTTGAAAAACAATTAGAGAACGAATGGATACAAGGCTATTCTTTAGCATATCGTTACTACATATTTCATAATAGCTTAGATATTCCAATTGATTATTATATCGAAGGATTTAATCTCGGACAGTGGCTTCATGAACAAAGGGAGAATAAACGTGAATTAACTGTAAATCAAAAGGAATTATTAAATACAGTTGAAATAAATTGGGGTATTAAAATGCACCATCATCGAAAACATGCAAAAGAAGAAATTAGATATGGTGAAGAACAGTATGCAAAATGGATAGAAAATTATTTATTAGCAAAACAATATTATCAGGAGTATCATAATTTAGACATTCCTACTAGTTATGTTGTTTATAACGAACAAGGTGAAAAAATTCGTTTAGGGGTATGGGTTAGTAATCAAAGAACAAATTACAAAGCAGGCCGTATACCCACGGAAAGAATGGTTAAATTAGACAGTATAGGTATGGTTTATGATTATACTCATAGATTAGAAATAGATAGAATTAATAGTGGCCAAGATTCATTATATTTACCAGAACATTTGAAAAGAATAAACCCTTTCAGTAATCACGAAGTAAAAGAAACAGAGCAAATTTTAACTCCACTAATAACTGATTTTTGTTCGGACTTGTCCGCCAATGAATATAGGCATAGTAATTTATTTATTAATTTTGAAAAAGATTTTCCTGTTTCGCCAGAAGTTAAACAAGAAGGTAGCTCATTTAATAGTGATTGGTATTATGACACAATAGAACAAATAAGAGAACAGCAAAAATATGATTTGTCAGAAATTGATGAGGCCATTTCGTTCATGGATTTATCAGATTTACGAAAATTAGAAGAGAAAATAATACAAGATACTGATAAAGGTTATGTAAAAGTAGTTGACAAACGTAGCGAAAAAGCATAAAATGTAAATATATTTAGAGGCGATGATGGGCTTGGAAACCTGGAGTCATGTATATTAAAGGGATTCTTTTAGAATAAGTAAGGTGGAACCGCGAGCAACTCGTCCTTACATTTTAGAAGGATTCTTTTTTTATTAGGAAAGGATGATAAGATGGAAAAAGTTACAATGGAAAAATTAGTATCAGTATGTAAACAATATGGATATGTTTTTCAAGGAAGTGAAATTTATGGAGGTTTAGCTAATACATGGGATTACGGGCCTTTAGGTGTTGAAGTTAAAAATAATTTAAAAAAAGCATGGTGGCAAAAATTCGTTCAGGAAAGTATTCATAGTTATGGTGTTGATGCAGCAATTATTATGAATCCTCGAGTATGGGAAGCTAGTGGTCACGTTGCTAATTTTTCTGACCCTTTAATTGATTGTAAAGCTTGTAAAAATAGACACCGAGCTGATAAATTAGTTGAGGCATTTACAGATGAAGTTAACGCGGATGCAATGGATGATGAAGAATTATATAATTATATAATTGATAATAAAATTAAGTGCCCAAATTGTGGTGAACTTGATTATACACCAATTAGACAGTTTAATTTATTGTTCGAAACACAAAGGGGTGTTGTCAAGGATGCTTCTTCAAAAGTTTACTTAAGAGGCGAAACAGCACAAGGTGAATTTGTCAATTTCTTAAATGTTCAAAAAACAATGCGAGCTAAATTACCATTTGGAATTGGTCAAATAGGAAAAGCCTTTAGAAATGAAATCACACCAGGTAACTTTACCTTTAGAACTATTGAGTTTGAACAAATGGAACATCAATTATTTTGTAAGCCAGAGCCTTCAATGGAATACTATGAAAATTATAAACAAAAAGCATGGAAATTTCTATTGAGTTTAGGAATTAAAGAAGAAGATATTTGCTTTAAAGATCATGAGAAATTAGTATTTTATTGTCAAGCTGCTTGTGATATTCAATATCGTTTCCCATTTGGCTTTGATGAACTATGGGGAACCCATCACCGTGGTACATATGATTTATCTAGACACGAGGAATTTTCAGGAAAGTCAATGCAGTATCTAGATCCAGATACTAATGAAAAATTAACTCCAACTGTTGTTGAATCAAGCGTAGGGTGCGACCGTTTGACTTTAGCACTTCTATGTAATGCCTATAAAGAAGAAACTTTAGAAGATGGTAGTACAAGGGAAGTCATGAATTTTCATCCGGCTATAGCACCCTATAAAGTAGCGGTCTTACCATTAGTCAAAAAAATGCACAGCGAAAAAGCTTTAGAAGTATTTAATATATTTTCTAAAGAATTTATGACTACGTATGATGAAACCGGTAATATTGGTAAAAGATATAGAAGACAAGATGTAGCAGGAACTCCATTCTGTGTTACAATCGATGATGAAACAAGTAATAATGATACTGTAACTATTAGAGATAGAGATACAATGGAACAAATTACTTTGCCAGTTACAGAAGTAGTTAATTATGTAAAAGAAAAAATGAAGTTTTAATCTTCGTTTTTTATTATTATTTTAAATAAGTTACGTGTTATAATAATTATAGATAAAAATTGTACAAGAATTTGATGATATTGGTCCCAATGATGAGCGTAGATTAACAATAATGAGTATACAGATGCGTAAAGATGAAATTTTAGGTAAAATGTAAACCCATGAATAAGAAATACCTCAAAGATAATAATAATTTTAATTTTGAAAAAGAAAATAAATAATTTACCTCGTATAATACTTAGAGGTGAAATACATGATAGAAGAAAAAAATATATAACAATTAAACAAGTAATATAAAATAATAACATAGTATAATGTAAGGTATGAAATGGTAAAGACTGAAAAGGAAAATATAATTAATTAAAGTGTAAAAAACCGCAAAATTTTAGTTTTTTTGTTTAAATTAGTAAAAAGAACAGAAAAATCATTTTAATTTTATCCAAACTATGATAAAATGAAATATAGTAGAGTGAAGAATTGTCACTGCAAGGAGGATAAATATGGGTTTTATGAAAAAAATCATGGGCGAAGATGAAGAAGTATTCGCTACTGTCGACCGTTATTACGACATGAAAGCTGAAGAAGCACTTACAGAAGATGGTGGGGCTAAAATGATTTTATTAGAACCACGAGCTTATTCAGAAGCACAACAAATTGCTGATCATTTAAAGAAAAGAAATACAGTAGTTGTTAATTTAAAAAGAGTAACCCCTGAACAAGCAAAGAGAATCGTGGACTTTTTAGGCGGAACTATTTATGCAATTAATGGAAAAATCCAAAAAATTGGTGGTGGAATTTTCTTATGTGCTCCAAACAACGTCAGTGTTCAAGGTGAAATTACTGGTGAAGTAGATGGCAAAGGCATTCATGACAACAATGATATAAACATTGAGTGGTAAAAACTTGAAAAATCTAGAAAATTGTGTTACACTATGTAGCACTCAAGTGGGGTAGATGATTATGGACAAATTTAATCGAACACTTCGAGGTTATGACCCTGAGGAAGTAAATGCTTTCTTAGACCAAGTTATTGCTAGAGTTGAGACGATGGTTTCTGATATAGAAAAAAAGGACGAAGAAATTCGTACTTTAAAAGCAAAACTAGGTGAAACAGAAACAATGCAAGACAAACTTTCACAATATGAAAGAATGGAAGATACTCTTAATCGAGCAATCCTTATGGCACAAAAAACATCTGATCAATTAAAAGTAGCTGCTCATAGAGAAAGTGAAATTATGGTTGATGATGCTAAAAAAAATGCCAGCCGTATTGTTAATGAAGCATTACTTAGGGCTGAAAAAATCGAAAATGATGCAAT
Source organism: uncultured Muribaculaceae bacterium (assembly GCA_964538005.1). Classification (GTDB taxonomy): domain Bacteria; phylum Bacillota_I; class Bacilli_A; order RF39; family UBA660; genus Coprosoma. The sequence goes on along the minus strand of CAZIDO010000016.1, from coordinate 12,180 downwards.
AACTTTAAAAAGAAATGTCAATATCTTTAAACGTCGTTTAAAAGGAATTGTTGAATCTCAATTAGAAGTTATTGAAGAAATCGATAGAGTCGAACTTTAAAACAAATGATAGAGACGGTATATTATAATTATTTTATAGAGAATTAGTGGTTGGTGGAAACTAATAAATAAATAATATATGGATCACTCTAGATGTGTTTTCTTGAAATAAGTAGGGAAAAACGGTAACGCGTTATAGTATTGAGTGTATTATAAAATAAGGTGGTACCGCGGGTAAACTCGTCCTTAGTTGGGGGAGTTTTTTATATGAAAGAGAGAGGATATTATGGATTATAAAGATACATTATTAATGCCAAAAACAGATTTTAATATGCGAGGTAATTTACCAGAAAATGAAGCTTTACAAAGAGAAGCTTGGGAAGAAATGGGCCTATATAATAAAATAAAAGAAAAAAATAAAGGGAATAAACCATTTGTTTTACACGATGGTCCTCCATATGCCAATGGAAATATACACATTGGCCATGCTTTTCAAAAGGTTTTAAAAGATTTTGTCAATCGTTCAAAAATGATGGCTGGTTTTTATGTTGACTTTATTCCCGGCTGGGATACTCACGGATTACCAATTGAACAAGCGGTAACTAATAGTGGAGTAAACCGTAAAGAAATGAGTACAGCAGATTTTAGAGAATATTGTAAAAAATATGCTTATGAACAAGTTGATAAACAAAGAGAAGACTTCAAACAATTAAATGTTATGGCTGATTGGAGCCATCCTTATATTACTTTGGATAAAGAATATGAAGCTCGTCAAATTGAAGTATTTGCAAAAATGGCGAAAAAAGGTTTGATTTTCAAAGGGTTAAAACCTGTATATTGGTCACCAAGTAGTGAGACTGCTTTAGCTGAGGCCGAAATTGAATATAAAGATCGTAAAGATCCATCAGTATTTGTTGCTTTCAAAGTGGAAGAGGGGAATGAATTAGTAAATAACGGAGATTACTTAGTTATTTGGACAACAACTCCTTGGACTTTACCAGGTAACAGTGCAGTTGCCGTTGGAGAAGAACTTGATTATTCTAAAGTAGAAGTTAATGGAACTAACTATATAGTAGCTACTGAACTTATGGATAATCTAATGAAAGAATTTGAGTTTACTAATTACAACAAATTATCAACATTTAAAGGTACTGAACTTGCTGGTATTACTTATAAGCATCCATTTATGGATAGAATCAGTCCAGTAGTTTTAGGACATCACGTTACAATAGAAACTGGTACTGGTTTAGTTCATACGGCACCAGCATATGGTGAAGATGACTTTATTATTGGTAAAAACAATGATTTACCAATGATAAATGGAGTTAATGACCAAGGTATTTTAACTAGTGAATCAGGAATGTTTGAAGGATTATTCTTTGAAGATGCCAATAAAACAATTACTGAATGGTTAAATGAAAAAGGTTATTTATTAAAACTTAAATTTATTACCCATTCATATCCTCATGATTGGCGTACTAAAAAACCAGTTATCTTTAGAGCTACTAAACAATGGTTCTGTAGTGTTGAAGAAATTAGAGAAAATTTATTAAAAGAAATAGATGAAAACATTAAATTCCATACTGATTGGGGAAAAACTAGAATCTATAATATGATTCGTGACCGTGGGGACTGGTGTATTTCAAGGCAAAGAGCATGGGGGGGTCCAATTCCAATTTTTTATAATGAAGATGGAACAGAAATAGTAGATTACGATGTAATGATGCATGTATCTAAATTATTTAGAGAACATGGTTCAAATTATTGGTTTGAATCAGAAGCCAAAGATTTACTTCCAAAAGGTTATTCCAATGAACATAGTCCAAACGGAAACTTTACCAAAGAAACAGATATTATGGATGTTTGGTTTGACTCAGGATCTTCATTTGCTGGTGTTCTATTAGAAAGAAACATGGCTTATCCTGCTGACATTTATTTAGAAGGTTCTGACCAATATAGAGGTTGGTTCAATTCTTCATTAATTTGTAGTATGGCAACTGAAGGAAAAAGTCCATATAAAGAATTATTATCAACTGGATTTGTTTTAGATGGTAAAGGTTTGAAAATGAGTAAGAGTATTGGTAATGTTGTCGAACCACTTAAAGTTGTTTCTAAACACGGATCAGACATTTTAAGATTGTGGGCATGTAGTGTTGATTTTACCGAAGACGTAAGATTTAGTGATGAGCTTTTAGCGCAAGTTAAAGAAAGTTATCGTAAAATTAGAAATACTTATCGCTTTATGTTAGGAAATCTATTTGATTTTGATCCAAAAGAAAAAGTAGCATATGATAAAATGCCAGAAGCAGATCAATATATGATGATTTTATTAAATGATTTTATTAAAGATGTTAGATATAATTATGATAACTATGATTTTGATGAAATTTATAAATTAGTTAATAATTATGTATCATCATTATCCAATTTCTATTTAGATTTTACCAAAGATATTTTATATATTGATAGTAGTGACAGTTTGGAAAGAAGAAGTGTTCAAACAGTTTTATATGAAAACTTAAAAGCGTTAATTTTATTGCTCGCACCGATTATTCCATATACAAGCGAAGAAGTTTATAAATTATTACCAGGTACTAAAGAAGAAAGTGTTCATTTAGAAAAATTCCCAGAACAAACAACAATTAAAAACAAAAAAGATTTATTAGAATTATGGAGTGTATTCTTCAGTATTAAAGATGATGTTTATAAAGCTTTAGAAGAAGCTCGTAATGAAAAAATTATTGGTAAATCATTAGAAGCCAAAGTATATTTGCATTTAAGAGAAGAAGATAAAGAAACTTTAAAACCAATATTACCTAATCTAAAACAATTATTAATTGTTTCGGATGTCGTAATGAGTGCAGAAGATTTAACAAAATATGATTATTGTGGTGTTAAAGTTTCTAAGTTTACAGGTATTAGATGTGAAAGATGTTGGAATTATTTTAATGAAATTGATATTACTGATGACGTTTGTCCTAGATGTTATGAAGTTATAAATAAAAATGCAATTTAATTTGCATTTTTTTGTATTTTAAGAAGGAAATAGAAAAGTTATGTCGTTTAATCCCAATGAGGGAGGATGTTGTTAGGCACCAAAATACACACCGGGAGGTGATGATTATGGAGGTAACAAGTGGAATACTTAATTATCTTAGTGATAATTTTAATTCTAATCAAAGACCAAGGTCCTTCAGGGGAATAAACAAAAAAGTCCTAAGCATAAGCTAGGACCTCAAACCAATTGAGGTGCCTAGTAAATAAGCTTTCCTCATATTTATAATATACCATATCAAGTATTTTAATACAAGATATTTTTTAATAAAAAAATAGACTTCTGTCTTTCTGTATACATTATACACGATATATGAGTTTATTTCAAGGCTTGTAATCTTCATCATAAACCAATATAATTAAATGGTAAAGGGGGAACTAGCGTGAAAGATACAACTTATTTATCAAGGGTTATAGAAATTATAACAAAGCTGTTAAAAGACTCTGAAAAAGGGCTTGAGAACCAAAAACAAGAAACCGAAAATTTCAAACAATTTATATGGAAGGATTGTCAGCATTTAGCGACTTCTGAAGATTTTTCGCAACAACAAGAATATAACGATTTAGTTGAAGAATCAAATTTACAAGTAAAGAAAACTAATGAAAAATTTGTTCAAACAAATAAGTTAAGGAAATCATTAAATACTCCTTTTTTTGGACGTGTTGATTTTAAAAGTGACGAAGGTTTAGAAAACGTTTATATTGGTATTCATGGAATTGAAGAAGATTTAATCAACTATGTTTATGATTGGCGTACTCCAATTGCTAGCTTGTATTATAATTTTACGATAGGTGCATCTTTCTATGAAACCTTGGAAGGCAAAATACAAGGTGAAATCACTTTAAAAAGGCAATATAAAATTAGTAATAGTAAACTAGAAAGAGTAATAGAAAATAATATAAATATCGATGATGAGATATTACAAGAAGTTCTATCATCTAATAGTAGTGCTAAAATGACAAATATTGTTAACACAATTCAAAAAGAACAAAACATGGTTATTAGAAATGAAGAAGATAAAATACTAATTGTTGAAGGGATTGCTGGTAGTGGAAAAACTTCGGTTGCTATGCATCGTATAGCGTATTTATTATATCGTTATAAAGAACTTAATAATGATAATATTTTAATTTTTTCTCCTAACGATATCTTTACAGAATATATTGCTGATGTTTTACCAGAGTTAGGTGAAAATAATGTTTTAAGCACAACTTTTAATGATTTTACTAGAAGATATTTAGGAAGTTATGGTATTTTAGAAACATATGAATCATATTTAAATAAATGTTTTCAAGGTGAAAACGAAAAAACTAAATTTAAGTTTTCAAATGATTACCAAAATAGTTTAAAAACATACTTAGATAATTATTTAAAAGATTTATTCTTTAGAACAGGTATCATTTTAAATAATAAAAAATTTAGTAAAGAAGAATTAACTGATTTATTACAAAATAAATATTTAAAATTAAGTTTAGCTGAAAGATTAGACAAAATAACTGAATACTTATGTCTAAAAATAAAAGCCTCATTCAAAAAAAGAGGACAAGTTATTAAAGAAAAATTAATTAGTATTTTAAATAAAAATATTGATGTTAAATTTATATATAATAGTTATTTAAAAACATTTAACGAAGAATTAACTGATACTATTAATTATGAGGATTTACCAGGGCTACTTTATTTAAATTTTGAACTAACTGATTATCCATATGAAGACACTGTAAAACATATAGTAATTGATGAAGCACAGGACTATAGTGCATTACAATTTTACTTAATTAAAAAAATGTTTCCTAAAGCGATGTTTACTATTTTAGGAGATACTAATCAAATGATAAATCCGTATTGTCATTATGAAAGTTTAAGAGAAATCGATAATTTCTTTGATAATAAAGGTAAGTATTTGGAATTAACTAAAACATATCGTTCGACTAAAGAAATAACCGATTTTGCTAATAGTATTTTAAACATTAATAACATTGAAGCAGTTAGAAATACTGGTGAAAAAGTAGAGTTAAAAGAAGAAAATGATTTAGTTAATCAGTTAATTGTAGATATAAACAAATTAAAAAAAAGCAATCAAAAAAGGATCGCAATTATTACTAAAGATACTAAGGAAACAGAAAAAATATTTGATTTATTAAATGGTAAAATAGATATTTCTTGTCCGATTAAAATGCCCAATTTAAAGGATATTGTAGTAATGCCAACTTACATGGCTAAAGGTTTAGAATTTGATGCAGTTATTGTATATACTAATAAAAATAATAAATTTACAAAAGAAGAAAACAAATTATATTATGTTGCTTGTACACGAGCGCTCCATCAATTAATTATTTATAATCAGTAATAGAATGTAGCCTAAGGTTATATAATTAACCGAGGTGGGGAACATGGAACAACTGATATTAGTTGAAATAACTGATGAAGTTAAGGTGTATTTGCAGACTTGGCAGAATAAGTGGAAAACGGAAAAAGTTTTTAGTGCCGTAATTGGTGAAAATGGATTTACTACTAATAAAATTGAAGGTGATAAAAAGACTCCGTTAGGATTATTTAAATTAGGTCCAGCATTTGGAAAAGGTTTAGAAGCGTATAACTATCCATACTTTAGAATTGATGAAGACACTTACTGGGTAAATGATGGCGGCAGTCCTTTTTATAATAATATTGTTGAAGTAGGATCTGCTTTAAATACTGATTATCCATATATTAAAAATACTAATCGTATTAATTGGAAAACGTCGGAACATTTAATAGCTTATAAAGAATATGATTTAGGTTTAGTAATTGAATATAATGTTCATAGCGAAGTAAACAGAGGATCAGCTATTTGTATGCACGTCAAGACCAGAGAAAATACTAGTGGATGTATTGCTTTAAATAGAGAAGATTTAATTCAAGTCATTAATTTCCTTGATGATAGTAAAAACCCTCATATTTTAATTAAAAGTAATTAGAAAACAATAAGTTTAAGGCTTATTGTTTTTTGTTTTTAATAAATTCTCTGAGTATTTTAGTTAAAGCTCTTTTTTCAATCCTTGAAACATAACTTCTAGAAATATTTAGTTCTTTAGCAATTTCTTTTTGGGTAGTCTCATCTCCACCATCTAAACCATATCTTTTGATAACTATTTCTTTTTCGCGTTCAGTTAAAACTGTAAAATAATCTTTTAATAATTTTAAATTATCTTGATTATGTAGGTCCATTGCAAAATCAGGTTTTGGCGTTTTTAAAATATCTAAGAAAGTAATGATATTTCCTTCTTTATCAAAGCCGACTCCTTCATCAATACTAATATTTTTATTATTTTTTTTATCGCTTCGAAAATGCATTAATATTTCATTTTCAATGCACCTAGCACAGTACGTGGTTAGTCTAGTTTTGTGTTTGAACGAGTAACTATCAACGCCTTTAATTAGACCGATTGTTCCGATACTGATTAAATCATCAACATCTTCCATTCGGTGATCATACTTCTTAACAATGTGCGCCACTAATCTTAAGTTATGCTCAATTAATTTGTTTCTAGCATCCTTGTCTCCTAAATTAGCTTTTTCGATATAAATTTCTTCTTCTTCTTTTTTTAGGGGATCGGGGAATACATTGTTAGAATATGAAGCCGTAAATATGTAGAAGTCCTTAAATAACTTCCTTATAAAATTCATCATAACATCACACCTCGATTAAGTATATGTTTATTAAAAATTATTCAATCCATAAGACAAACTTAATTTATTAAAAAGTGTGGTATAATATTAAAAAAGTAAAGGAGTAAGACTATGAATAGACCGATGACTGCCGATTCTATGTGGGCATATAGTAATGGTGTTTTAAAAAATAAATTTAACATTGAAAATATGGAAGAGTTAAATCAAAAAGAGTTAGAAATAATTAATGATAAATTAGTTGATTTAAAACCCATTAAAGAATTTAATAAAGAAAGTTTTTTAAATCTACATTATTATTTATTCAATGAATTATATGATTTCGCGGGTAAAATTCGTGATGAAAATGTTGTTTATAATGAAATAATGATGTGTAGTTATCAAGTTATTGATTTATGTTTAACTGATTTATTTGATACTTATATTGATATAAGAAGTTCAACCACAGAGGATTTAACTGAAATTATTAGCTATTTATATAGTGAACTAAGTGTTATATTACCTTTTAGAGATGGTAATGAAATAACTATTCAAACTTTTTTAGAAATGTTTGCTAGTAATCAGAATTATAAAATTTCATTTAAAGAAATTGATAAAGATATATTACACGAAACTCTAATTGATTCATTTTACCATGATACTGATAAATTAAAAGAATTATTTATTGGTAATATAAAAAAGCAGTCTTAATAGACTGTTTTTAAATGTGGTTCAAAAGATAAAATATAAATCCAGAACCGATAGCAGCTGTAATAAATCCTAAAACAGAACAATTAACAAAGGCTGCCATGAAACTATTATGATTATTTTCTTCAACTGGAGGCTCACTACTGTAATTAGCGTACCCAGTAGGTGGGATTAAAGTTTTTTGAGGTCCGCCCATGGGCATTGCCTGACCTAAACCATTGCCTTCAAGTTCTGGCATTGGAGCAATTGGAATATCAACATTAGTAATTTCGTTAGGGTAGACTTCTTTAACGGATTCTAATTGTTTAGCCAATAATTTTAATTCTTCAATTCTTTTGGCCATATTTTCAATATTAATAGTTTTATTCATATCATCTTCTGAGTCGAATGGAATTATGTTGTCTTCTTTAACAGACACATCAAGTCCTAATTTACTTGCCATTTCTCCAAAAGTTTCGCTAGTGTTTTCTGTTTTAGCAGTTCCAAAATCAATTTTTTGGGGTTGCAAATCTAAAACTTCGGGTTCCATCTTTGCACTTGGATCGACAGTGGCTGTAAATGGGTTTACACTATCTAATTCTTCCAATAAACCATCAGTATTATTTGAAGTAGGGGTATCATTACCATGAACTTCATTAAATTGGCTGAAATCATATTTCATATTTTGGCCTCCTTATTCTAGTGACATTATACTACAATAATTGCTAAAAAACAATAAATTACACTTTTTATGACAAAAATCGACTATATTTTTATTTTTAGTACTTGACAATGCATAGTAGTAAGGATACAATGGTGTTAAAGAGGTGATGTATGAACTCTCAATTTAAAAAGGGCGTCCTTGAGTTAATAGTCTTATTATCCGTAAATAAACGAGATATGTACGGCTATGAACTGATATTGGAAGTTTCAAAAGTTGTTGATGTTAACGAAGGAACGATATACCCGTTGTTAAAAAGACTAACTAATGAAAAGTATTTTGATACATATTTAGTTGAATCAACCGAAGGGCCATCAAGAAAATACTATAAGATAACTGTTTTGGGGAAAAAGAGGTTAAAAGAAGTTCAGAAAGCTTGGAAGGAATTTTCTTCTTCCGTTAATGATTTTATAAAGGAGTGTGAACAATCGTGAATAAAAAAGAATTTTTAGAAAAATTAGAAAAAAAATTATCTGTTTTAAACGAAAATGAAAGAAAAGATATTATTAGTGAGTATACTGATACTATTAATGAAAAAACAAAACGTGGTCAAAGCGAGGAAGAGGCAGTTAAGGATTTTGGTAATCTTGATGATTTAGCTAAAGAAATTTTAAGTGCTTATAAAATTGATCCAGATTATGAAGAAAAAGAAGAAACCTTCACAACAAAAAGCGAAGCGGTTATTAAACGATGGGCTACTAAAATAGCTGAATGGACTGATGGAATGGTCAATAGTTTTAAGGCCTCTAATAAAGAAATAAATTTAGAATTAGTATTTGAGATTTTAATAAAAATCTTTATTACTTTAATAGTTTTATTAGTGTTCCGTGGTATTTTTGAAGGATTTAAAGGTTTAGGTCATGCTTTATTTAGCGGTTTATTTTCGCCGGTAGGGGATATTATTTATGTTCTTTGGGTATTATTATTAGTTGTTATTTATATTTTGTTAGCTATTTTATTAATAATTTCAATGTTTAAAAAGTATTTTGTTATTAGTAAGTCAAGCAATGAAAATAAAAAAGAGGTAAAAAAAGAAACAAAAATTTCAAAAAAGTCTGAAACAAAGGAATCAAAAGATAAAGAAACTAAAGATGATAAAATTCCAGAAGACGTTAAAACCGTAAAAACGAATGAAGAAAAACCTCATAAAAAAGGAACTTCAATAGGCGATGCATGTTTATTAATTGTTAAAATATTAGTAATTATTTATATCTTTATTCCATTTGTATTTATTGCTTTAGGTTTATTAACTGGTACTGCCGTATCAGCATATTATTGGATTAAAGGAATTAATTTAGCCGGTTTAACTATTGCCTTAGCTGGTATGTCAATTATTTTCATTCATTTAAGTAAATTAATATTTAATTTAGTATTTGGTAAAAAACGACCTAGTGTTGTTCCAATTATCGTTAGTTTAATTATGATTATCGTTGGTGGCTTTATGTTTGTCGATATGATTATGAATGTTAAATATCTTGATGAAGCTCCTGCTGGAGTTAAAGAAGCTAATGTAACTGAATCATATAAAACAGATAAACAAGTAATTTTAGATTATGAAAGACATTACGATGAAAATAGTATTACTCGTACAATTGCTGCAATGCCAGACGGAGAATTTAAAGTTGAAGTTTTATACGATGGCAGATACAACCAAGTTGAATTAAAACAAACTGATAATTTCCAATTTAGTCAACATTGCCATTATGATTATGATAGTGAAAGTGGCTACGACTATGAAGATGAGTATGAAGCTTATCAAAGATGTAACGATTCCAGCTTTTATAATTTAATTGAAATTGATCTTGAACATTATGATGACTTTAATGAATTTAAAGATCAATATCATCAAGTAATCAATGATTTAAAAGATAATAAATTATATAATTATAGTAAACAGTATGATACACGTTTAGTTATTACCGCTAATCAAAAAACTATGGATATGATTAAAATCAGATAGAAGCACTTAAGTGCTTTTTTCAATTGACTATAACGCTTTAAAATGTTATAATTTAAAAGAAAAAGAGAGAATAAAAGAGGGTATTTTATGGAGCAAGAATTAAAACAAAAAAACAAACATTTAGAAATTGAATTTAATAACCCGGTTTATGATGTAATTGGTGAAGCAATTATGAAAACAGCTTTAAAACATCATTTTGGTGAGTATGACATTGCTAAATTAGTTATGGCTGTTTACGATAAAGATTATGGTTATTTAACTAGTACTGATGATTACCGTGAACAAGTCAAACTATTAGACAACTATTTTCAAAAACTATATGGACATAGTTTAATGACGTTTGAAATGGTTAAAACTTTAAAAGCTTTAGAGGGTACTGAAATATATGATGCTTTAACATCCGAAGTTGCTTCTTTAGAAACTAAAATCCGTTTAGGTGATGATGTTCCAGCTAGTGATTTATGTATTTTTTCAGAACCACTTGGTGATAATCAATATGATGAATTAATGTCAACTATTGAACAAAGTCATAGTTTTAAATATGCAATGGCTATTGTATACGATAAAATAAAAAATATAAAAAAATAAGGACGTGGTAAAATGACAAAATCTTATTATAATATTGTGGAAACTTTAGTCAGCATTTGTGCCGTTCAAGATGGCGAAGTAAATATTTTCTTGAAACGTAAAATGACTGATCCATATAAAAGTTATTGGATTTTACCTAATGCGGTTTTATCTACTGAAGAAACATTAGAAGAAAGCGCAAAAAAAATAGTAAAAGATGCCACTAATTTACCAAGTATTTATTTAACGCAAACGAAGACCTTTAGTGATATAAAAAGGGATCCAGATAACCGAATTATTGCTTGTACTTATACTGCTTTAACAGCTAAAGAATTAGTTAAAATTAAAGATGGCAGTGATATGAAATGGTTTAAATTGAAAGAACTACCTAAAATGGGTTACGATCATGAAACCATTATTGAAGAAAATATTAAATCATTAAAACATAAAATTATGATGAATGAAAATAATGTTTTATTTAAATTATTTCCAAGTGATTTTACATTACCAGAGTTTCAAAAATTCTTTGAAAGTTTATCTGGTAAAGAATTAGATCGTCGTAATTTTCGTAAAAAATTAATAACTAGCGGTATGGTTGTGGATACTGGGGAGAAGAATACTGGCGGAACAGGTAGACCAGGAAAACTATATCGCCTTAATCCCAAATTTGAGAGGTATATTAAATGAACAATGAATATGGATGGGGATTGAATAATGTTATTGCATTTCTTGCTGTTATATTTCTTGCTATTATAATTACCATGATGATGTATAATCGCAGTATTGCTGAATTGTTTGGCGGTAAACCAGATAAAACTAAAGCAGAAGAAACTTATCAAGATTTAGAGGAGGCTCTAAAACCAGCTACTAGGGCCTATTTAGATAATTTTTATTATAAACTATTAGACGATGGTGAATCGGGAAGAGTAACTGTCAAAGAATTAGAAGAAGACAAAATATTAAAGGCAATCATTGATGTCCAAGACAATAAAACTAGATGTTCAGGTTATGTAGAATTTGCCAAGAATAATGGTATTACTTCATATGACCCATATATTAAATGTGGCAAAAATTATGAAACTGATGGATATACCGCTAAATACGATGAAGCGGTAAAACAAAAATAGGGGATAAAAGGACTACTGGTCAATACTCTTCTATCCACGATATAAAATGTATAAAAGAGTATTGACAAACATATAATAAGGTGGTATTATGTTAATGCATTTAATTTGGATTTACTTCGGTAAATCTTTATTAAGACATCAAATGAAACGCCTGGATATGTGTAATGAAAGGAGGACCAAAATGCCAACTATAAATCAATTAGTAAGAAAAGGTAGAAAAGACAAAACTAAAAAAAGCAAATCTCCAATGTTAGGAGTAGGTTTAAATAGTAAAGATAAAAAAATTACGAAATCTAATTCTCCACAAAAACGTGGTGTTTGTACTCGTGTTGGAACAAAAGCGCCAAAGAAACCAAACTCAGCGCTTCGTAAATAT
>CAZIDO010000015.1:0-16866 GCA_964538005.1 uncultured Muribaculaceae bacterium | reverse complement strand
AAATAAAAGAGTCTTAAGAATTTATTAAAAATCCCCAAAACTCTTTACACTAACAACAAAAAGAGAACTTTAAGTTCCCTAGTACTTTGATAGATTATTAATTAATTCTTTTTCTTTCATTAGTTACCGCCTAAACTTCTACTAATTCTGCTACATTTATGATTTCTTTTATATAACTTAAAATAACATTAAAATCTATATCGTTTGCATATTCCATTTTTCTTGAATAATTATTCCAACTTCTTTTTATATTATCATCATTTTTTAATAAATCTAATATTTCAAATATTTGCCCTTCAAATTCCCTTTTTGCAAATGTATTCTTTATTGCTTTTCTTAAATTATCTTTATTAACATTGTCCCACTCTTTAATATAAATTAAATAGACATCATAATAATCTCTCATACGACCATTTAATATTGATCTACTTAAAATTGTTTCTAATTTTTCAGCAAGTACTGTTTCAATATTATAAGCCCATACTTTAATCTCTTTATTTTCTAAAAGTGATTTATATTTATAAGTTATAGCTCTTGGAGTAATTGGATCCCCAGTTGCTACATCAATGTGAAACTTTTCTTTAATATTTTCAATGTTTACCGTTAAATCTACCCTATAACCACCATATTCATCTTCATTTCTAATTGGTGATATATTACTAAAAGTTATAATTGCATTATCATTTAAATTAATATCAATTATTTCTTTAATCATATTTTCAATATTATCTTCAGTAAAGTTTGTTTTTATTATGGCTGTATCAATATCCATAGTACTTCTATTTTCAATACCAAATAATGTACTTAAATAAAAACCACCTTTTAATATAAACTTATCTTTATAATTACTTAATGATAACCTTTCAATAAATCTATCATACATGTATAGTCTAAGTAATATATTAAAGTCAACATTTTTTTCCTTCGAAACATTTTTTAATTTATCTCTTAATTGCATACTATTCATACAGCATACTCACAAAATTAATTACTTCATCTTTTATTCCTAGCTTTTCAGCATAGTTAGAAAGCTTTGTAATATCTTTATCCTTTCTTTTAACATATTCTCTAATACTGTGTTTAATATGTTCCATATCCATACGTTTTTTTGATCTTATAATATCACAGATACATCTTTCAATATCATAACATTTTACAGTGTTTCCCATTGGGGTTTTTACTTCAGTTAGTCCTAGTTCATACACATCATCATTAACATAAAATACATTATGTTTTTTCAGTTTAGCCACATTATATTTTTTTGGAACTGTAATATCATAACTACTATCTGTAGCTTTAATAGATAGTCCATGAAAATAAAGTGCTGTCATATGTGAATAAATTACTTTAGGAGTGCTTATACTCAATATATAGTAACTATCTTCTATAACTTTAGAATCTATATAAACACCTTTAGATACTCTTTCAATCAACCCTTTGTTTTTCATAATAGTTAAATACATACGATGAATATCAAATTGTTCTAGCATTTCAGATGTTATATAACCATTATTACTATTCATAAGATTAGTTATTATTTCAATATAATTTTCAGTAACAAACTCTTTTATTTTTTTTGTCATACTTAGCCCCCTTTTGTCATTCACACTGTCACTTTAACATTTGTCCGTGTGATTGTCAAGTCGTGCTAATTTGCATCTCCAAAACATGATTTTATTTTATACAATAAAAAAATCATACTTTTAACATATAATCTTAAATTATTTATTGACTATCGAAAAACCACAATGCTTTTTCACCAGTAATTATATTGTCAAATTAAGTAACAAAAAGAGAAATAGAATTATTTATCTATTTCTCTTAATTAAGATCGGTTCATTTTCTGTAAGAGACTGTTTAACATTAATCCAGTAAACATTAACTAATTCATTATCAGAAGAATCTAGTTCTGTTCTTTCTAAAACTCCCCCTAATGATTTTATAGTTTTATCCGAGCCAATATTATCAACCGCACAATCAATCATTACTCGATCAATCCCATGTTCAGCACATTTTTTCAGTCCTAAATAAAGATTAATTTTATTATAACCTTTTCTTCTTTCTGTAGGTCTAATACTATAACCAATATGTCCCCCAAACCGCTTTAAATCATCATTTAATCGAAGTCGAATATTTATCATGCCTATAATTTTATTATCACTTTCTCGAACAAGAAAATAAGTTTCTGCTGGAACCTTTTCGCTATCAGAATTAAGAAAATTGATTTCATCCGCATTAAAAGTTGTATATTCCATCCATTCATCATATGAACGACCGTTTCTTAAATACTTATTTAAAGAACCAGTCCCATAAGCGTGTGAATTGTCAGTTTTAAATTCTTCTATATAGAAAGCACGAAAAATTCCTTCTGGAGTAGAAGTAAGTTTAAAGTTTTCATCAAAGTCATCGGGATAACCATCTATTAAATGATTTTTTTTAAAAACCCATCTACACATTATAAAATCATTAGTTAAGTATGCAATTGCAATTATCCCACTTTTAACTTATTGAAGATTAGATTTTATTAAAAATAATTGGTAGTTTACACCAACAAAAAGAGAACTTTAAGTTCCCTAGTATTTTGATAAATTATTAATTAATTCTTTTTCATTCCAAATAGTAATTTTTAATTCTTGAGCTTTTTTCAATTTAGACCCGGATTCTGTGCCCGCAATCACCACGTCAGTTTTTTTACTAACACTAGTGGTTACTTCTCCACCAAAATCTTCTATTTTTAGTTTAGCTTCGTCTCTTGTAAATCTTTCTAATGAACCAGTTAATACAAATGTTTTTCCGCTAAATACAGTTCCGTTATTAGCAACACTTTTTAAATATGTAGTATTTACTCCAAGTTTTTGTAATCTTTTAATCAAGTTACGGTTCTCTTCTACACTAAAGTATTCAACTACACTTTTAGCAATAATTGGTCCGATGTCTTTAATTTCACTAATTTCTTCAAACGACGATTCCATCAATTTATCAATAGTAATAAAATTACGTCCTAAAATATCTGCTGTTTTAGTTCCAACATGACGAATAGAAATCCCAAATAATAAACGTTCTAAAGAATTTTGTTTACTATTTTCTATTTCTTCTAATAAATTATTAATACTTTTATCGCCAAATCCTTCTAATTCGGAAAGTTCTTGTTTATGTTGATAAAGATTATAAAAGTCATCATAGTCTTTTAAATATCCTAAATTATAAAAATCTTCTATGATTCTATCGCCAAATCCTTCAATATTCATCGCATATCTACTAGTAAAGTGAATTAATTTTTCTTGTTTTTTAGCAGGACAATGGTCATTTAAACAGTAATACATCGATTGCTCTTCATTTCTTATTAATTTGCTGTCACATATTGGACATTGATCAGCCATTTTAAAAGGTTTTTCGGTACCATCACGACGTTCCAAAATTACTTTAACAACTTCAGGAATAACGTCTCCGGCTTTTTTAATGGAAACTGTGTCGCCAACCCTAATATCTTTACTGACAACATAATCTTCATTATGTAAGGTAGCTCTTGAAATAACAGAGCCCATAACTCTTACTGGTTCTAAATTTGCACTAGGCGTTACCTGACCAGTTCTTCCAACTGTAAAAATAATATCTTTTACCTTTGTTAACACTTCTTCAGCCGGAAACTTATAAGCCGTCGCCCACTTAGGAGTTCTTGCTGTAAAACCTAATTTTTGCTGATCATTTAAGTCATTAAGTTTAATAACTACCCCATCTATTTCATAAGGTAAATTGTTCCTATTTACTGTATAATAATCTATATATTCTAATAATTCATCGAGATCGTTTATTTTTTTATTATTAGGATTAATTACAAACCCTAATTCACCCATAAAATTTAAAGCCTCTAAATGGGTATAAATATTATAATCTTCAGGGTCAGGCAAATGATAAATAAAACAATCTAAATTACGACTTGCAGCCACTTTAGAATTAAGTTGACGAACACTACCCGCTGCCGCATTTCTTGGATTAGCAAAGTTTTCACCATTTTCATTTAATTTAGTAAAAGATGCTTTACTCATATATATCTCGCCACGAACTTCAATATCAATTGGCTTTTTAATAGTTAGTGGAACACTTTTAATAGTTCGAACATTATGAGTAATGTCTTCCCCAGTTATTCCGTCACCTCTAGTAGCAGCCCTAACTAATTTTCCCTTTTTATAAAGTAATGACACTGATAATCCGTCTATTTTAAGTTCCGCTACATATTTGGGATTATTTACAACTTTTTTAACTCTCTCATCAAATAATACAATATCATTTTCATTAAAAACATTGCTTAATGATAACATTGGTATTTCATGAGTCACTTTTTTAAAACTATCAATTACTTTACTACCGACTCTACTAGTAGGAGAATCATCCCTTTTTAAATCAGGATGTTCTTCTTCTAACTTTTGGAGTTCTTGCATATATCTATCATATTCTTGATCAGTAATTGTTGGTTTATCTAAAGTATAGTATTCATAATTAGCTTTATCAATTAATTTAATTAATTCGTCTATACGTATTTTTATCATAAGTATCACCTATATTATTATATCCCAATTTTGGTCAAACATCAATTTAAAAGTGTCTGAAAAGATAAAACATTATTATACAAAAACAAAAAAGTAGAAATTAAATTCTACTCCCATAAATTACGAGGATATCTTCCTTCTTCAATAAATTTATTAACGTTTTCTTTTAAATTTTCTTTATCTTCTTTATAAGTCATTCCTAACCATTTTGAAGTTGTGTCTTTAACATACATCGTAGCTTTACCTTCTTTAATCTGATTAGTTATTAAATCAGTTATTAAATATTCAGCCTCTAGATCGTTTAGATTTTCATCTAAAAATTTTGGGAAATCATCTTCAGTTATTCTTAAAAAGTATGGTGTAAAACCAAAGAAGTTAACCGATGCATAATCGTCATCAGTTATTTTAAAAGGTTTACTAGTCGATAAAGGCGACGCAAATATATCCCCATTAACAATACCTACAGTACTTTCAACAATTTCTTCTAAAACGCCTAAATTAATTTTACAAATACCACGTTTGACTGTTCCATTTTCTGATAAAGTATTTTTAACTTTATAGCCAATTGTTAAATAGTGATCTCTCGATTCATTATTTTGTAAAAATTCCATCATAACTTCAAAGGCGTCACGACCATAATAGTCATCAGCATTAATAACCGCAAATGGACCTTTAATAGCATTTCTAGCCGAATATATAGCTTGTCCAGTTCCCCACGGTTTAGTTCTGTATAATGAAGCCGCATAACCCTCAGGTAATTCATCAACCGTCTGAATAACATATTCAATTTCCACAAGTTTTTCTAATTCGATGAATTTTTCTTGAAATCTTTTTTCATGTTCTTTTCTAATGATAAAAACCACTCTTGAAAAACCAACTCTAATAGCATCATAAATAGAATACTCCATTAAATATTCATTATTGGGTCCGATTGCTTCAATTTGCTTAGCCCCCTCATAACGTTCGCCCTTACCGGCGGCTAATATAACTAATGTACACTCTTTCATCTAATCACCTACTGATGTTTATTTAACGCATTATAAGTAAATGTAAAAATTGCTAGTCCGAATAAAAATAATCCTAACCATAATAATGGATTACCATGGTTATTGTCTAACCAAACTCTAACAGGCTCTACCCATTCATTTAATGTGTCAATTATTGATAATAACATATTATCACACCTTTCTTATGCTTTTATGACCTTTCATTATCTTAATGATACCATATTCATGACTAAATGCAATAGTTAAAATGGAACCAAATCCAACAATAATACCTTCTCCATACTTATCATGAATAACTTTATCACCAACACTATAAGTAGCATTTCTATCAATCATTTCTTCACGAGCAAAGCGTGGTGGTTCTTCTGGAACATCAGTATCCAAGTATTTACGGTCAATTTCATTAATAAATCTACTAGGTGGATTGCTAGTCGTATTACCATATAGCATCCTTCTTTTAGCGTTAACAATGGTTAAGCTTTTTTTAGCCCTAGTTACTGCAACATAGCAAAGTCTTCGTTCCTCTTCAATTTCATCATTGGAATCTAAACAATTATTGTGAGGGAATATCCCTTCTTCTAACCCAATAATAAATACATGATCAAATTCTAAACCTTTGGCTGAATGAATTGTCATTAAGGTAACAACATCTTTATTATTTTTATGTTCCTCAATATCAGAAACTAAACTAATTTCCATTAAGAAATCATCTAAAGATATAATCCCATTATTTTCTTCAAAGTTTTTGGTAATTGATTTAAATTCTTCTAAGTTTTCTAAACGGACTTCTGCTTCTAAAGTATTTTCATTAAGCAATTCTTGTCGCATACCACTTTTATCTAAAATCAAATCAACTAAATCAGTTAACGATAAATCAGCGCTTTCGCGTTTTATATCTTCAATTAAATGTTTGAAAACTAATTCTTTACCACTATCAATCGACTCGAATAAAGATACACCTTTAGTAGCCGCATTTAAGGCAATGTTTTCAATTGTTTTTGGACCAATTTGACGTTTTGGAACATTAATTATTCTAAGTAAACTAACATCGTCATTAGGATTATAAATAAGTTTTAAATAACTAATTAAGTCTTTAATTTCTTTACGATTATAGAAATAGAAACTACCAACTACTTTATAAGGAATATTATCACGTAGTAATACCTCTTCCATATTTCTTGACTGAGCATTAGTTCGATATAAAATAGCCATGCCTTCTTTAGGCTCACCATTTTTAATTAATCTTTTGATTTCGTCCATAACATAATAAGCTTCATCTTTTTCATCATAAGAACGATGATATTTAATTTTAGCTCCGTCATCGTTTTTAGTCCATAAATTTTTATCCTTACGCTGTTTATTATTCTTAATAATTTCATTAGCAACATTTAAAATATTAGCAGTTGAACGATAATTTTCTTCTAGTAAAATAGTCTTAGCATTAGGATAATCTTTTTCAAAATTTAAAATATTACGGTAATTAGCCCCTCTAAAACCATAAATAGATTGATCTAAATCACCAACGACACAAACATTTTTGTATTTAGCACTTAACATTTTAATTAAAATATATTGGGCTTCATTAGTATCTTGGTACTCATCAACTAATAAATATTTAAATCTTTCTTGGTAATCTTGTAATATATTTGGATATTCTTTAAAAAGTCTAATTGGTAATAACAATAAATCATCAAAGTCTACAGAATTATTAGTTTTAATTTTCTTTTCATATTTTTGAAAAACTTCTAAAATAATTTGTTCATAATCTGAGTGAGCAAACCTACTATATTGTTTAGAATCCATCAATTCATTTTTCGCGCTGCTTATTTTATTACGAATAGTTCTTGGATTATATACTTTTGGATCTAAATTCATCTCTTTTAATATTTTTTTAATAACTGTTAAAGTGTCTTCACTATCTAAAATAGTAAAATTCTTAGCAAAATCTAATTTTTCATAATTTTCTTTAACAAGTAAAAGTCCTAAAGAGTGAAATGTAGAAATTTGAATACTGTAAGCTTGAGGGCCCAATGTTTTAACAGCTCTTTCTTTCATTTCCTTAGCAGCTTTATTAGTAAAAGTAATTGCTAAAATATTAAAAGGGTCTATGCCTTTTTCATTAACTAAAAAAGCTACCCTAGTTGTTAAAACTCGAGTTTTACCACTTCCGGCACCAGCTAATACTAAAAGTGGACCTTCAGTTGTTTCAATGGCTTCTTTTTGTTTATCATTTAAATTACTATCAAGCATACTATCACCTCTAATAATCATATCATATTTATTTAATCAACGAAACATTTATTCGCCTATTTAACTAATGTTGACACTTCATACACCTCTTTTAGTAAAAAGAATATAATAATATGGAAAAGAAAGGAGAAAGTATGAAAAGATTTATAGTTTGTTTAATTATATTTGGTCTTTTAGTTGCTGGTTATTTCATTTGCCGTACTAACTGTACCAAGGAGGAAACTCTAACAAAAGTCAAAGTTGGGGAGGTTACTCATAGTTTGTTCTATGCTCCACAATATGCCGCTCATTCTTTAGGTTACTTTGAAGATGAAGGACTAGATGTTGAACTAATCTTAACCGCAGGTGTGGATAATAAAAGTGGGGTCAGCTTCTAAATTTATAATTTATTTCAATATTTTTTTCTTTATCGATTGCTATTTTATCAATTAACGTAAATAGTAATTCCCTATTAATTTTGGATTGCTTAAAAGCTTTAATAATATCATTATCATTTACTATTATTTTCTTAACTTGTAAACTATTTTTAATTTGATCTAATTCTAAGGTATATTCTTTTAATAATAATTTAAAAACATTTTCAGGAATTACTTCACTATAAAAATCATTATATAGCTTTTTAATTTTCCCTTCTATTTTTTTCTGTTCACTTATTAAATTGTTTGTTTTTGGACTTTTTTCTTTTAATTTATTCAAGCAATTAGTTAGGAAATCATCATTAATACCTTTTAATTTTTCTTTTAAATGTTTTAATACCATATCCTCTAAATCACTATATAAAATAAAATGAGAAACACATAGATGCAAATTAGAATTACGGGTATACTTATTACAATTCATCGTCCAATGAATATTTTTTGGATTTCTTTTGTCAATTTTTGCCCCAAGCAAACAACCACATTCTTGGCAATAAACCAAACCTTCTAATAATAGTTTTTCGCGATTATAACTCCTTGGATAATGTTTACGATTGACGATTTCAAATACTTCTTTACTAATAATAGATTCATGGGTATCTTGTTTAACAATCCATTCTTTTTGGCTATTAATAATTCTTTTTTTTGATTTATAATTCAATTTTTTCTGGATTCCTTGAACCATATCACCCGTGTATATTCGGTTTTTTAAAATATTATAAACTGAACTTGCCGTCCATATTTCTGGATGAGTATGCCTTTTATTGGTGTTATAGCCTTTATATATTGAGGGCGTAATAATTTTTTCCTTGTTTAAAATGAAACATATTTTATTAACACTATTCCCCTCAAGTGCTAAAGTAAAAATCCTTTTAACAACAGGAGATACCTCATGGTCAATAATTAATTTATGTTTGTCTTTTGGATCTTTTTTATAGCCAAATGATGGCGAATTGCCTAAAAAAAGGCCCTGCTTTTTCTTATCTTTTAAAATTGATCTAATTTTTTTGGAAGTATCTTTACTTTGCATATCATTGAAAAGTGATTTAAAGGGGGCAATATCATTGTTATTAGTATCTAAAAAGGTATCGACACTATCTAAAATACTAATATATCTAACTTTTTTAGCTGGAAAATACTGTTCAATGTAATAGCCGCTTTGAATATAATCACGTCCTAATCTCGATAAATCTTTGGTAATAACCATATTTATTTTATTATCCTCGATATCCTTAATCAATTGATTAAAACCAGGACGATCAAAAGTTGTTCCCGAATAACCATCATCAACATATTCTTTAGTTAATATATAATCATGTTCTTCAAGATAAGTCATTAATAAATTCCTTTGGTTAGTAATACTTTCACTCTCTTTAGTTTTATCTAAATCTTCTTTAGATAATCTAATATAAATTGCTACTTTATAATTATTCATGTTTATCACAAAAATTCTGATAAAAAAGTTTGAGGTACTGCTCTACTAAATCTTCGATTTTAAGACCTTGGTCGTTAAATTTCTCGGTTACTTTCATAATCCACCTCTTAATGAAAAGTATGATTTAAGGTCTTTTATTTTGCTTGTCTACTAAAAATATTATTTTTTTCTAAATAAAAAAAGGATATTGAGAATAAATCTCGTATAATTCCTATAGAAAGGAGGAATATATGATAGATCATGTTTTAGCTGACACTAATGAAGTTATTACTAGTAACTACAGCTATGACCACAAGGCTTTGGATTTGGTTGGCGATGGTCATTCAATTAAAGATGTCATTGCTTATGATAGCGGTGTGGTAGAAATAGTTGTTAATAATTATAAAGGTCCTAATCATCGATTAAAAGGAACACCAAGTTATGGGAATTTTATTAAAATTAGACACCCTGATGGTAAAAAAACTTTATATGCCCATTTAAAGTATGGAAGTATTACAGTTTTCCCCGGCCAATGGATTAATAAAGGACAACGGCTTGCCGTAATGGGCAATACCGGGAATGCATATGGAATTCATCTGCATTTTGAAATGCGACAGTCTAACGAAGTTAATGAAAATCCCTATAACTATTTATGGGGACAACCTGTAGTTTATTTAAGTAACGCTTATTATCAAGGCGGCTCAATTATCGATGGTTTGCGTGGAATTGGTATCGATAGTTCATTTAGTTATCGTGCTCTTTTAGCACAAACTAATGGGATATATAATTACCAAGGAACCTATAGTCAAAATGTTAATTTGCTTAACTTATTGAAACAAGGTCAACTAAAAAAAGCCTAATTGGCTTTTTTACTTTGACTATTCTTTAAATATTTAATATATAACCAGTCAACAAGATTAACCGTAATAATATATAAAAATACCCAAACAATTATTCCAATGATAATAGCTGGAATAATATAATCGCGAATATTAAATCCTAAAATTAAATAAATAATAACAACGGCTACCAAAACCACAAATAAAGTAGTACATACGATTAAACTAGTAAATGGCGCAACTGGTTCTTCACCACCTTTTCTTTTATTACGTCCTTTAGGTGTTAGTAAACCAAAAAAATCAAAAATTGCAGTTAATAAATCGTCCATAATAATCCTCCCATATCTTTATTATAACCTTAATTTTATAAATTACAATACATTCATTTTTAAAATGACAACGCATTGCGTTTTCTGTTATTTTACATGTAGAGAGGTAATATTATAGCGAGTTATTGTCATACAAACGTTAAGTATTGATGCCACTTTTTCCATCCACAGGTGCGGATAAAGTTACTGCTGCTGTTCTATCAGGAGATGTTCAAATCGGATTCTGTGGTAGTGAGTCAACTGTCTATATTTACAATCAAGGGGAGAATGATTATTTAGTCAACTTTGCTGGTCTAACTAAAAGAGATGGAAGTTTCTTAGTTGCAAGAAAGGATATTAAAGATTTCTCTGTTACTGATTTAAAAGGTAAAAAGATTTTAGGTGGTCGTGAAGGCGGTATGCCAGCTATGACATTAGAATATGCCCTTAACACTAATGGAATTAAAAGTTCGGAAACCAATATTGATACAAGTGTAGAATTTGCCGCAATGTCAGGTTCATTCATTGGCGGAAATGGGGACTTTGTTTCACTATTTGAACCAACAGCTTCTCAACTAGAAAAACAAGGATATGGCCATGTAGTAGCGTCTATTGGTCAATTAGGGGGAGTAGTTCCATATACTTCTTACAATGCTAAAAAAAGTTATATTGAAAACAATCCTAAAGTAATTGAAGGATTTACAAAAGCTACTCAAAAAGGACTGGATTATGTTCATAATCACAGTGCTAAAGAAATAGCTGATGTAATTATTGATTATTTCCCAGACACTTCTAAAACTGATTTAATTAATATTATCCAAAGATATAAAGATAATGATTCTTGGTTTAATACTACTTATATAACTGAAAAAGATTTCAATCATGTTCAAGAAATCATCGACAATGCTGGTAAATTAGATAAAAAAGCGCCTTACGATAAATTAGTAGATAACTCTTATTCTAAAAAATAATGGATATATTAAAAGTTAAAGACTTAAGAAAAACTTACCACACTAAAGAAAATGAAATTTTAGCTGTGGATAATTTTTCTTTTAATTTTAAAGAAGGCGAATTTATCGCAATTGTCGGTCCAAGTGGATGCGGGAAATCCACCATATTATCAATTCTATGTGGATTAGATGAATTATCAAGTGGTACTATTGAAATAAAAGATAATTTAAAATTTGGGTATATGCTTCAAGGAGATAATCTATTTGAATGGCAAACCATACTTAAAAACTGTTTACTCGGTTTAGAAATAAATAAAGAGGTTAATGAGGAAAGTAAAAGTTATGTTAAACTTTTACTTAAAACATATGGATTAGCAGAATTTATGGACGCTCATCCGTCAAATTTATCAGGAGGAATGCGTCAGAGGGTATCTTTAATTAGAACACTAGCTACTAAACCAGATGTCCTTTTCTTAGATGAACCCTTCAGTGCCCTAGATTATCAAAGTCGTCTAGCCGTATCTGATGATGTTTATCAAATTATTAAAAAAGAGAAGAAAAGTGCCATTATGGTAACTCATGATATTAGTGAAGCTATTTCAATGGCGGATAAAATTATTGTTCTATCTGGAAGACCTAGTGTTATTAAAAGCGTTTATGACATCAATCTTACCGAGAAAAGTAATCCCATTAATAATCGTAAAGCTAAGGAATTTGCCTATTATTACGATATGATATGGAAGGATATTGATTATCATGTTTAGTGAGGAACACATAGGTTACATTAAAAAGTTAAAACGTAATAAATTTTTGATTCGCTTTACTCAAATCATTATCATCGCTTTATTAATCTTTTTATGGCAACTAGCAGCCAATATGGGATGGATTAATACCTTTATTACTTCTAGTCCAAAAGCAGTTTTAAATACCGCGGTAAGCCTATATAATGATGGTTCCTTATTCCATCATATATGGATTACTTTGTATGAAGTAATTGTCAGTTTCATTTTAGGAATAATCATTGGGGTTATTATTGCTACACTACTTTGGCGTTTCAAATTCTTAGCTAAAGTATTAGATCCATACTTAACTGTTTTAAATAGCTTACCAAAGGTTTCACTAGGGCCAATTATAATTATAATTGCTGGTGCTGGAACTGGTTCTATTATTTTAATGGCCTTATTTATTTCTACAATTATTACAATTATGGATGTTCATCAAGGTTTTAAAAATACTGATCCAAATAAAATTAGATTACTCCAAAGTTTTAAAGCAAGTAAAACTCAAATATTTTTTAAATTAATTTTACCAAGTAATTTTTCTAATATTATTAGTGCATTCAAAGTTAGCATAAGTCTTACATTTATCGGTGTCGTGATGGGCGAATTCTTAGTTTCCAAAGCAGGCGTCGGTTATTTAATTATGTATGGCTCACAAGTATTTAACTTAAATCTTGTAATAACGGGTGTTATTTTACTTGCTATTATGGCTAGTTTTATGTATTATTTAATTTTATTCATCGAAAAAAGACTATCAAAAAAATTGAAGTAGATATATACTTCAATTTTTATATGGCCTATTTTAATTCATCATTAGCTTTTGCATTTAAATTCAAATCAGCTCTACGGCCTAATTTATAGGCATAGTACCCTGCTGCTCCAATCATAGCTGCATTATCCGTACAATATTTAATCGCAGGAATGGTTAAGTTAATTCCATTCTTTTCACATTCTTCTGTTAATCTTTGTCTAAGTCCACTATTAGCAGCAACCCCACCAGCAATTATTAAATTGTTAACATTATATTCTTTAACTGCATGTAATGTTTTTTTAGTTAAGATTTCTACTGATCTATTTTGAAATGAAGTCGCCATATTTTCGGGGATTATTTTTTTACCTCTTTGCTCTTCATTATGGACTAAATTAATAACTGCACTTTTTAATCCACTAAAACTAAAATTGTAAGAATCATCATCAAGTGGTAATGGAAGCGGGTATGTGTCTTCTCCTTGGTGCGCTAATTTATCAACTAAAGGTCCGCCTGGATAAGGAACATTGATTACCCTGGCAACTTTATCGTAGGCTTCGCCCACCGCATCATCTAAAGTTCCCCCTAAGTGTTCAAACTTATAATCCTCTGGCATATAAAATAAATCTGTATGTCCACCACTAACTACTAGTGCGATTAAAGGGAATTCTAGCGGCTTAACCAAGTTGTTAGCATATATATGTCCAGCATGATGATGAACAGGCACCAAAGGCTTATTTAAGGTAAATGCCAAGGTTTTAGCCGCCATTAATCCAATTAATAATGATCCAATTAACCCTGGGCCATAGGTCACAGCAATCGCATCTATTTCGTTCATACTCATGTTAGCTTTTTTCAAGGTTTCTTCTAACACTAATGTGATATTTTCTATATGCATACGACTGGCAATTTCTGGAACTACACCTCCGTAATTAGCGTGTGTATCCATTTGTGACAAAACTACTGTCGCTATTTCATTTGTTCCATCTTTAATAATCGAAACACTAGTTTCATCGCAACTTGACTCAATTGCTAAAATATATGTACTCATCATTTCACCTCAAATCCTTAACCATTAAATAAGCATCTTTATTTTGATAGTAATTTTCTCTAACTGATTGTTTTATAAAACCTTTTTTTAAATATAAATTAATCGCTGGGATATTTTCTTCAGATACTTCTAAAGCATAGTTTAGTAACTCACTACCAATTCCTTGGCGATGCTCCTCACTTGATACAACAATATAATTGATTTCTCCACGATCATAAATAATACTATAAGATACAATTCCAATAATTCCATTTTGGGTATATGTAACCGCTTTTTCAAAAGGATCATCACTTATTTTATAATTTTTAAAATGTTTTTTTAATAAATTGTAAGTAAGTTCTTTATCTTTAATTTCTTCAGGCATTTTTCTTTTTTAAATTTTCCTCAGCTTCAGTCAGTTTTAAATATTTTGGATTTAAAGCATGAGGATTTATTCCTTCTTCATTTTCGTGTTTTTTAATTATTTTGATAATATCAATATTAGGCTTTGTATCTGCTAAATCATCATAACTAATATAAGTCCCATTAATTTTTAAATCGGTTAATAAAATATGTTTATCTTCTAATACATTATTTAGATTTTTATCATAAGCTCCCGCATATACATAGCCTCTTCTAGCATCAATTAAAGATATATTAACGTCATCAGTCCCACCACTAGCAATAACTTCTAATGAAGATATTGGTGTTACTTTAATCCCAAGTGACCAAGCCATTGTTTTTGCTAAAGTAAGACCTACCCTAATTCCGGTAAATGATCCAGGACCAATTACGGCAAGTATTCTATCTAAATCGTGTGGCTTAATTCCTGATTTCTCAAAAGCTTCAGCTACTACTGGCATCATACTAGATGACATATCTTTACCTGTTTCTTTATTATATAAATAAACAATCTCGTTATTAATAACAACAGCGACCACTAAGGTAGCAGTCGCTGAATCTATAAATAGATATTTCATAATACGGCCTCACATAATTCTTCATACTGTTTACCATAAGGGGTAACTACTAGCACACGAGAATTTTCTCCAGCTACTTTTATTTTAATGTCTAACCTTTCTTCTGGTAAAACATCTTTTATGGTATTCGCCCACTCAATGATAACTACTCCACCTTTGGTGAAATACTCTTCAATTCCTAAACCTTCTGTATTACCATCAAGACGATAAACGTCCATATGATATAAAGGAAGCTCGCCTTCATATTCTTTGATGATATTAAAAGTTGGCGAAGTAATACTCTCTTTTATTCCTAAAGCATTAGCAAATCCCTTAGTAAAAACAGTTTTGCCGCTGCCTAATTCTCCATTTAAACAGATTATCATATTTTGAAATTTTTCTGATTCTAAATTCTGTGCGAATTCAATTGTTTCCATTTCTCCACGTGTTGTTATTTTATGTTCCATTATAATCACCAAAATCATTATATCAAATGATGTTACATATTATCAATAGTTTTTATTACTTTTTAAAAATCAGTTGTTAAGTACGAGCTTTATGGTATACTAATGATAATATCTCTGGGTTAATGTACAGCAAACAAAATTCATGTAACGAATGATGACACTCCAAGTGGCGTAATTTGTGGGAAAATAGTAGTAGTGGTGATGATATGAATTTTGCGCGAGAAGATGAAAATTATGTATATGACTTTATTGGAAAGAATATTAGAAAATATCGTCTTGAAAAGGGATGGACTCAAGCTAAATTAGCTAAAGAAACCCATTATTCAAAACAATTCATTTCTAATATTGAGAACAATGTTCATCAAACTTTCTCATTAGGAACATTGTGGCAAATTGCTCTTGTTTTAAATGTGGACATGTATAAACTATGTATGGAAGAGAAAAAGGAAGAATTAAATATTCTCTTTTAATAATTTGCCTTCTAATTTTACTTTTAGCAGGCTATATTTGAAACTTTTCCACAGTCTTTTGTGGAAAACATTACTTTCTGATAATAAATATCAACTAATAATTGCAATATAAAAAGGTAATATTTATCAAAAATATACCTTTTTTATTATGATAATATATAAAAATGTAAAGTTTTTCCATTTTCATGCACAAAAAAATTCGCAACGTCCTATCTTAGCTTACACTATTGTCGGCGCTAAAGTGCTTAACTACTGTGTTCGAGATGGGAACAGGTGTATCCACTTCGCTATCGTTACGAATTTAATATAGAGAAATAATTCTCTGAAAACATGGTAATGTGATTTTAAGGATATCCCTTAGAAAAAATTATATGGGATTAAATCCTCGATCTATTAGTACTGGTCAACTCAACATGTTGCCATGCTTCCATCTCCAGCCTATCAACCTCATAGTCTTTGAGGGATCTTACTTTATAAAAAATGGGAAAACTCATCTTGAAGTTGGCTTCCCGCTTAGATGCTTTCAGCGGTTATCCATTCCATACATAGCTACTCTGCACTGCCACTGGCGTGACAACAGATACACCAGAGGTATGTCCGATTCGGTCCTCTCGTACTAGAATCAGATCTCCTCAATTTTCCTACGCCCACGACGGATAGGGACCGAACTGTCTCACGACGT
>CAZIDO010000014.1:5453-16992 GCA_964538005.1 uncultured Muribaculaceae bacterium | reverse complement strand
TTTTTAGTATATCACATTTTTCAAAAAAAGACCATTGACCTTTGTCAACAGTCTGGAACTACTTATAAGAAAAAGTAGTTTTTTTATGTAGAAAGATTCTATTGTTTCAAATTGGCTTCCATCAATAATTTAATTTCATTATATAACTTAATGTTAGCTTCTTCTAAAGTCATATTATCAACTTTAAAAGGCGTTCCAAATCTAGTTATTAAGTTTTTACTTCTAAATTTATATTCGCCAGTTAGTCCAAATGGAACAATCGTCGCATTAGTTTTTTGGGCCATTGAAACAGCGCCGAATTTAAATGGTAAAAGAAACTCATTAGTTTTATTTCTGGTTCCTTCAGGAAATAATCCAATAGCGCCACCTTCATTTAAGACCGCTATTGCACTGCTAACGGCATTATTATCTTTAATTTTTCTATTAACTGGAATACAGCCAACAGATTTAAAAAACCAAGCTAAATTACCATCAAAATATTCCTTTTTCGCCATATATCTAATAATCCTTTTCGTTGAAATAATACTAAAACATTGGTCATATACATGTTTATGATTTCCGACGATAATAATTGGTCCATCTAGTGGAATTGCTTCTTTATTTATAACTTTAGGATTATACCAAAAGATAAATAACGGTTTTAAAATAGCTTTAAATATATGATAACAAGCATATCTTCTTTTCATACTAACTCCTTTATTTCTTTCTTTTCTCCCCTTCTTCATCAATTAATTTTTTAAAGTCAATTTTACCAATTAAAGTTTTAGGCAAAGATTTTCTAAATTCAAATTCATATGGAATAGAATGTTTTGATAAATGTTTTTCACAAAACTTCTTAATACTATTTTTAACATTAATACCAATATAACCATTTTTTAAAACAATATAAGCTTTAGGAACTTCAACTTTATAAGGATGCGGAATTCCAATAACGGTGCATGATAATACGGCAGGGTGCTGATTAATAATATTTTCAACATAACTAGGATATACATTATAACCACTAGAGATAATCATTCTTTTTAAACGTTGGCGATAGAAGAATATTCCGTCTTCATCCATATAGCCAATGTCTCCTGTATGCAACCATAAATAACCGTCATCATGAATTTGTAAAACGTCGTTAGTTTCAGTTGGATTGTCCAAATACCCTAACATAACGGTTGGACCGTTAACACAAATTTCACCATCTTGATACGGTTTTAAAGTTTTTTTTGTTTCAGGATCAATTATTTTAAAATAATTACCTGGTAAAGGGATTCCAATACTACCTTCTTTATTAGCGGCATCAAACGCTAAAGCAGTAGCGGCTAAAGATTCGGTCATTCCATATCCTTGAGCTACTCTAGCTGAGCAACCATGTTCGTGAAGATAGTCATTAATTTTTTTGCTTAAAGTTTCTGATAAATAATCTCCACCCGAAATAACATATTTTATCCCGGCTAAATTAAGGTTTGGAACATTATTACTATTACTTAGAGCTTCATATAAAGTGGGAACTCCAAATAAAACAGTAGGTTTAGTTTGATTTAATAATTTATCAAATTCTTTAGCATTAAACCTTGGAATTAAAATTACTTTAGCGCCTATACATAATGGGCAGTGGATTGAAACACCTAAACCAAAGCCATGAAATACGGGCATAATATCCAAAACTGAATCTTCAGTATTAACCTCATGGAAAGCCACTTTAGCTTGGGTAGTTAAAGAAGTAAAATTACCATTACTTAAAACAATACCTTTAGGATTACCGGTTGTTCCACCACTGTGTAAGATAACTGCAGGGGTATCATGAGGCATTTTTTTAGTTTCTAAATTTATATCTCCTTTTCCACTGTTATAGAAAGTTTTCCAATAAATATATTGTTCACTTTGCGTAGGTTTATTAATTTTGTGGCCTTCAGTTACTTTATAACCGATATTCATTAATAAAGACATTGAATCATTAGGGGAAACAACTATAGCGTGTTTTATATTAGTTTGATCAATTATATTTTTAATTTTATCGTACGTCATATCAATCATAACTAATAATTTAGCATGATTATTAATTAAATAATTTTTAATTTCTTCTTCGGCTGATAATGGGTGAATCATATTAGAAATTGCGCCGATTTTATTTAAAGCATAAAAACAAATAATGGCCTCAGGGGTATTTGGCATACAAATAGTAACAACATTTTTACTTTTTATCCCAATCTTGTTGAATGCTTTCGCGCATATTTCTATTTGCTCAATAAACGTTTTATAGGTTGTTTTTTTGCCGAAATATTCATAAGCATAGTTATCAGGGTATTTCAAAGCAGTAATTAATAACTGTTCATAAATAGTCTCTTCGGTTATTTCGATTTCGCCGTCACCGTTTTTATAAAATTTTTTCCATGGATCATTAGGTTTTGATAAACGTTTAATTGCATTGAGGAACTCCATAAATTACCTTCTTTCTAAAATCATATGTTTGACTATGGAACTTAGTTTTTCATTTTCTTCTTTTAAATCATTACCTACATAATAAGGAATATTAAAATTGATAGTTACTCCTTTACCAAATATTTTGTATTTACCAGTTATGGCAAAAGGAATAATTAAAGACTCGGATTCATTAGCTATTTTAATAGCGCCCATTTTGAAAGGCATAACTACGTCATTGGTTTTATTTATTGTTCCTTCGGGGAAAATTCCAATTGGTTTTTCTTCGTTTAGGTATTTAACAGCTGTAGGTATTGCATTTTTATCTTTTTCTCTTCTGTTTACAGGTATTATCCCCAAACGTTTGAAAATAAAACCAAGTGGACCTTTTACTAATTCGTCTTTTGCCAAAAAATGAACTGTTCTTTTAGTACACGCTAACAATAAAACACAATCTAAAATATTGGTATGATTTCCAGCCAAGATAATTTTTCCTTTTGCTGGGATATTCTCACTACCAATAATATGTGGATGAAAGACAATTTTAAATAAAAAAGTTAAAATTGGTCTGATAAATTTATATAGTATTGGTTCATGCATATTCTCACCTGAAATAATTATACAATAAAATATATTTTATATCAATTTAATTTATTGGTAATTTTCTAAAAGATATATTCTTTAGAAATAGTAAACAATGTTGACAAAGAGTCTAATTTCCACTAAAATGGTATGTAAAGAAAGAGGGGATACTCATGTATCAGGAAAGAATTGTCCTAACACCAAAAGATATCTTGGAAAAAGAATTTAAAATCGATACAAGAGGTTATCGACCACAGGAAGTAGATAAGTTTTTAGACACTGTAATTAACGATTATGAAGAAATGTTTTCTTTAATGAGAGAAAATGAACGCGATAAAAAAGAAATAATCGAAGAGAATATGCGTCTTAAACAAGAAATTAGAAGTCTACGTACGAAATTAGAAGTCGTAAGAGAAAGTGGAAGTACCGAAATTAACAACTCCGATTTACTTAGAAGATTATCTAACTTAGAAAAAATCATTTACGGAGATAAATAATATTTTGACAAACGCTGCATTCTTTGTAATGTAGAGGAAAGTCCATACTTGCACAACCTGAGATGGTTGTAGTGTTTGTGCATGGGGAAAAAATAACCCATGGTAGCGTAAGCTAACGACACCTGATGACCTAAGTCTTTGATATGGTCTATGGCGTAAAGTGCCGCAGTGACGAATCTTTTAGAAATAAAAGGGTGAAACGTGGTAAACTCCGCAAGCAAGAAACCCAAATTATGGTAGGGGAACCTAATAGAAAAGAACTGAATTTTCTATGGGACTGAGTAATCGGTAGATAAATGTTTGTCGCCTAGCAATAGGAACAGAATATGGCTTATAAAATATTATTTTTTTAAATTTAAAGGATGATGAAAATGAAAGAAATAGGAGAACAGTTAAAGACAGCTCGTGAAGGCATCGGTGTTTCAATTGAAGAAGTAGCTGAAGATTTAAAAATAAGGCCAACTCAAATTGAAAATATTGAAGCTGGTAATTCAGAAGCTTTTGAAGATATTTTTTATCTGAAATACTTTATTAGAGATTACGCTAAGTATTTAGGACTTAATAAAGAAGACTTGGTTGATGAATTTAACGAATACTTATTTGACTATACTTCAAAATTATCTTTAGACGATATTAAAAATAGCGCTAAAGAAAAGAAAACAACAAAGACAATTAAATCTCCATATACAATTGATAGAAAAGCCAAGGCTTCATTTATCCCGATTTTAGTCTATGGATTAATTATTGTATTGATTATCTTTATTATTTATTTTGTCATTAATTTAAATAGTAATGATGACGATTTTGTTGAAGGAACTGTTATCTCTGATAACAAATAGGAGGAATTATGAATACACCAAATAAATTAACAATGTTTAGAATCTTTTTAACTTTAGTTATTGTTGCAATCTTACTTTTCCCATTTTCAGCAACAGGAATAAATATTCCACAAATATTTGTCAATGAATCAATTGTAATTGATATTAGATATTTAATTGCGGGCGTATTATTTATGATTGCATCATTAACAGATTTTGTTGATGGATATATTGCTAGAAAATATAACTTAGTTACAGACTTTGGAAAAATGATGGATGCAATCGCTGATAAAATCTTAGTAAATGCTATTTTAATTATTTTAGCAGCTCAAGGATTTGTTCATCCAATTATCCCAGTAGTTATTATTTTAAGAGATACATTTGTAGATTCAATTAAAATGGTAGCTGGTAGTAAAGGTAATGTAGTGGCCGCTAGTAAATTAGGAAAAATTAAAACTGCTTGTATGATGATTGGTTTAGTTTTAACTCTATTCTACAATATGCCATTTGAATTATGGAATTTAAGAATTTCAGACTTCTTACTTATTTTAGCAGCTATTCTTTCAGTTATATCTGGTATCCAATATTATGCAGCTAATAAAAAATTAATGTTTGCTGATATAAAAGCTAGTGAAAACTAGTTTTTAATTTGTAAATAAAGGAAAACTGTTTGGATTAATTTTAAATTCCGAACTTTGTGATTTACCAGAAAATCATGACAAGGAATTAGAAAATGCACTAAAAGAAGTATCAGCCTATAGGCCAGAGTTACAAGAACAGTATGATGCCTATTTATTAAGTACGAGTGAACCGTTTCCAAATTATGTTTTCAACAACAAAGATAATATTCCAGAATGTTGGGACTATCAACAAAGCCATACAATTATACAAACAGAAGTATATTACAAAGTTATGACGGGACCACAAAAAGAAAGATTATTGAGTAAATCTGAATAATCTTTTTTTCTTGTCAAAAATTGCCAATGTAAATATTTGAACAAACGTTCGCAAAAGTATTGACTTTAATTTTTAGATGTTATAAAATGTAATCGTAGGAGTTAAGGAGGAAATAACAAATGACAAAAGCAAACGAATCTAATCAAAACTTAAAACAGGTTTTATCAGATATAGAAAAACAATTCGGAAAAGGCTCAATCATGAGATTAGGGGATAATGAACGTCGTGAAATAGATGTGGTTCCAAGTGGCAGTATCGCTTTAGATATTGCCTTAGGAATTGGCGGATACCCTAAAGGGAGAATAATAGAAATCTATGGACCGGAATCAAGTGGTAAGACAACTTTTGCCTTACATGCAATAGCTGAAGCACAAAGACAAGGTGGTAAAGTAGCATTTATTGATGCCGAGAATTCATTAGATCCCCAATATGCTTCAAGACTGGGTGTCGATATAAACGATTTACTACTATCACAACCGGATAATGGCGAACAAGCATTAGAAATAGCCGAAGCTTTAGTTCGTAGTGGTGCGATTAGTGTAATTGTAATTGATTCTGTTGCTGCATTAGTACCACAAGCAGAAATTGAAGGTGAAATGGGTGACACACATGTTGGCCTACAAGCTAGACTGATGAGTCAAGCATTAAGAAAACTAGCTGGTATTATCAATAAAACAGGTACTGTAGCAATTTTCATCAACCAATTACGTGAAAAAGTAGGAGTTATGTTTGGTAACCCAGAAGTAACCCCTGGTGGTAGGGCGTTAAAATTCTATTCTTCAATTAGACTAGATATTAGAAGAAGTGAACAAATTAAATTGGGTACTGATATTATTGGTAATAAGACTAATATTAAAGTAGTTAAAAATAAAATGGCTCCACCTTTCAAAACATGTTCAGTCGATATTATGTATGGTACGGGAATATCAATGGAAGGTGAGTTAGTTGATTTAGGTGCTGAAGCTAATGTTTTAGAGAAATCAGGGGCTTGGTATGCTTATAAAGGCGAAAAAATAGGTCAAGGAAAAGAAAATGTTAAAGAGTATTTGAAATCTAATCCAAAAGTTAGAGATGAAATACTTAAACAAGTTCGTGAATTTTATAGCGTAGGCGCTAAAGCTAAAGCAGATGCAAAAGAAATTAAAGCTGGAGCAAAATAATATAAAAGAATTGCTGATATCAAAGGCAATTTTTTTATACGATGAAAATCTAAAAACGTATTTGTCTTTCTTTTTTTATAAATTGGCTATAATTATTTTTCTTGACTTCTTTTAGAAACCTAGTTACAATATAATTAGTGAATATTATTTCACAATAGAGTATGGAGGTAAAATATGCCATTTAATATTTTCTCCATTTTGCTATTTGTAATTGGACTTTTTGTTGGTATTATCGTAATGATAATTTTAAGTTATATCAGAGGGTTTGCAGTTTCTAAAAAAGCCGCTAAGGCTATGGAAAATGCTAAAAAAGAAGCTGATAAAGTTAAACGTGATAGTATATTAGAAGCTAAAGAAGAATCTCATAGATTAAAAATAGAATTAGAAAAAGAAATAAAAGAGAAAAAAGAAGAAGTAAAAGATGCAGAAGGGCGACTTTTAGCTCGTGAAGAGATAATGGATCGTCGTGATCAAACACTTCAAAATCGTGAGAAAATGCTTGAAGAAAAAGAAAATACTATAACTGATAAACAAAAAGACCTTCAAAGTAAGCAAATGGAGCTTGAAGAAGGAAAACAAGAACAAATTAAACAACTTGAAAAAATTGCTGGTTATTCTAAAAATGAAGCCCGCGAAGTAATTATGAAAAAAGTCGAAGATATGATGGATTTAGAAATAGCATCTTATATTAAAGATCGTGAAGGTGAAGCTAAATTAGAAGCCGACAAAACTGCAAGATCAATGATTGTAACATCAATGCAAAAATATGCTTCAGATGTTGCTAATGAACAAACGGTAACTGTTGTTGATTTACCAAATGACGAAATGAAAGGCCGTATTATTGGTCGTGAAGGCCGTAATATTCGTACAATCGAATCAGTAACAGGAGTTGATTTAATTATCGATGATACTCCAGAAGCTTTGGTTCTTTCTAGTTTTGACCCGTATCGTAGGGAAATTGCTAGACAAACACTTGAAACTTTAATCAAAGATGGACGTATTCATCCAGGTAGAATTGAAGAAGTGTATGACAAGACTGTAAGCGATATGAAGCGCAAAGTTTTAGAACTTGGGGAAAGCGCTTTATTTGAACTTGGTATTACTAAGATGGATCCAGAACTAATTGAATTAATTGGTAAATTAAAATTCAGAACTAGTTATGGACAAAATGCTTTACAACATTCAATAGAAGTTGCTAATTTAGCAGGCTTATTAGCAGGCGAATTAGGTGAAAATGTTAATATTGCAAAAAGAGCTGGACTACTTCATGACATTGGAAAAGCAATTGATCATGAAATTGAAGGCAGCCATGTTGAAATAGGCTTAAAGGTTGCAATGAAATATGATGAAAGTGATGAAGTGGTTAATGCTATTGCTTCTCATCACGGCGATACAGAAGCGACAAGTGTTATTTCTGTTTTAGTAGCTATTGCTGATGCTTTATCAGCATCACGACCAGGAGCCAGAAATGATTCATTAGAAAATTATATTCAAAGATTAACTGAACTAGAAAACATCGGTAATGAAGTAGCAGGTGTTGAAAAATCATTTGCGGTTCAAGCTGGACGTGAACTTCGTGTAATTGTAAAACCAGAAGAAATAACTGATCTCGAAAGTTTTAAAGTAGCAAGAAAAGTCAAAGAAAAAATTGAAGAAAATCTTCAATATCCAGGAACAATTAAAGTAGTTGTTATTAGAGAAACTAGAGCCACAGAAGAAGCTAAATAAGCTTCTTTTTTTATAAATAATTACAATTCAGGATTTTGAATAGCAACACTTCCATTATTTGAATCAATGGCAACATATAAAACAATTATTGTGGCAACTAATGTAATCATACTCGCACTGATTTGCAAGTCACTATATTTATGAGGCTGATTATATTTTCCTTTAATTTGTTTATCCACCCAGTTCAAATATAGAAATCCCAAAGTAATAAAAAATGCTAAACTACGATTAATGATTAAAATATTTTTTTCGGTTTTCTTAGTATATAGAGGTGTTTTATGTACATGTTTTAAAAGTTCATTATATGATAAAGAAATAGAAAGGATAAAAGAAAAAATAAATAAAATTGTAAGGACCATTTGCCATTTTATTAATTCAGCTTCTTCTAAATCATAATTAGTCATTTTAGTTTTCCCTTAGTTTTTGGAGCTCCAAAAGTTCACTAACCGTAACAAATCTGTAACCCTGCCCTTTTAATTCTTTAACCACAGATTCAATGGCATCTAAAGCGTATTGATGGTTATCATGCATTAAAACAATACTACTGTCATGGACGTTAGGTATAACGTTTTGTAAAATTTTTTCTTGACTTTTAACTTTCCAATCTCTAGAATCAACATCCCATAAAATAAATGTTAAATCTGTATAGTTTTTTAATTTATTGGTATATCCCCTGTAAGTGGGTCTAAATAAGGTTGGTGTAAAACCAGTAGATTTTTTTACTGCTTCTTGAGTTTTATTTAGTTCTTCTTTAAACTGTTCTTCAGATAACTTATTTAACCATTTATGACTATAAGAATGATTTCCAATTTCGTTACCATTATTAAGCATTTTAATTAGAACTTCATCATAGAAGTTAACCTTATTACCGATAACAAAGAAAGTTCCGCAAGCATCGTATTTTTTTAATATGTCCAAAATTTCATTAGTGTATTTACTAGGACCATCATCAAACGTTAAAGCAACAATATTGTCATCATAGTCAATATCTCTCTTTTTCATTTTAATGTAACTATCATTATCTTGAGACTTATCTATATCAATTAATAATTTTAATGAATTTAAAGGAATATCTAAATATATTAATTCATTAGTAGGCTCTTTTAATTGAACAGGGTCAAAATATAAAGTAAGGTTTTGATTATCCATTGTAAAATAGTCATAACTAACATTAGATAAAAAATCCATGTCAGCTTCGCGGTATTTTTCTAATAATTCTTTTTTAATGTCGTAATCTAGAACATCTAAATCTTTAACAATGTCTTCCATTGTTAAAAATTTTCCTGTTTTTTTATCATAGGTAAAAGTTTTGATTTTATTAACTTGTTTACCGGCATTAATCTCTGTACTTAAACTGATGTTGATAACACTATCGTTAAGTTCTTTATAAGTATATGAAATATTTAATTCAGGTTTTTTAAATTCCTTATAATTAGTTTTAAAATCTGTATAAGTTTTGTTAACATAGGAACTAATGGCATCGTCTAAAACATTTATATTAGTAACTGGATAATTAATAGCGACTAACTTAGAATCATCTTCAATTATTGTTTTTATTTCTTTTTCACCACAACCAACTAACAGCAAGCACATCATCAATAATATTACTTTTTTTAGCATAATTTCACCTATATAAATGTATGCTTGACCACTATATTTATGAATAGTAAAAAAAGCGAACATAATGCCTTCGTTAATTGAACTGTTAGATCAAAGGTCATATTTATCAAAAATCGCTAAAAATTCATTTTTTTAAAAAATGAAAAAATGAATTTCTCTAATTTTTATAATTTTAAAAAACGAAAGTATTGACAAAAACATTCTTGAAAAGGGATTATGCGTTATAATTAAAGGAAATTATCCACATGATAACAAGAGGTAAGCAAAAACAAAAACCATCAAAAAATCATTTTCCGAAAAAAGTGTAAAGTTCAAAAAAACCTTTTTAGGTAAAAACGTTGAAAAATAACGGGTTAAAAAACTACCGAAAAAAAACTTTTTAAAAAGCGAACGTTTTATATTGACCTTTTCATTTTTTAGTGTGATAATGAAGATGCAAAGTAGGAGGAAAACAGTATGGTAGAAGCAGAAGAAAAATTATCATCATTACTCGTTGTGAAACGAAACGGAAAAAAAGTAGAATGGAATGGTACTAAAATTGCCGTAGCCATTAAAAAAGGATTTGACAGTATTCATACTGAAGATGAAGAACTGAAATATGAAGAGAAAGATATATATACAGTTTATAATTCAGTTGTTAAAAGAATCGAAAAAGAATATTTAGAAAAAGAAGAGCCAAAAATTAAAATCGAACAAATTCAAGATTTAATTGAGGAACAATTACAAAAATTAGGCTATGAAGATGTATATCAATCATTTGCCGATTATCGTGAACGTCGTAATTCTTCAAGACAATTATTTTTTGGAGAAAAGAAACAACATAAATTTTTAAAGGCGATTGAAAGTTTAGGATTAAAATCAGCTCATGAAGAAGATTCAAAAAGAGAAAATGCTAATGTCGATGGCGATACATCAATGGGAACAATGCTTCAATATGGAAGTACCGTTTCTAAAGAATTTGCTAAAGCATATTTAATGAAACCTAAATTTGCTGAAGCACATGAAAATGGTGAAATCCATATTCATGACATGGATTTCATGCCAATGGGAACAACAACTTGTTGCCAAATTGATTTACAAAAATTATTTGAAGGTGGATTTTCCACAGGACATGGTCATTTAAGAGAACCAAGAGACATTATGAGTTATTCAGCATTAGCTGCTATTGCGGTTCAATCAAATCAAAATGACCAACACGGTGGACAAAGTATTCCGGCTTTTGATTATTATTTGGCACCTGGAGTCCTTTCAACTTTTAAAAAACAATTTAAACAAACCATTTGTGATTTCTTAGATTATTCTGAATTCAGTAAATTCATTAATATGGATAGAATCGCTAAGGATATTGATAAATTAAAATCAATTGAAATTGATTTGA
Source organism: uncultured Muribaculaceae bacterium (assembly GCA_964538005.1). GTDB lineage: Bacteria > Bacillota_I > Bacilli_A > RF39 > UBA660 > Coprosoma. The sequence continues at coordinate 5,843 of CAZIDO010000014.1, read as the reverse complement.
GTGAATTTGATCATTATGCTAAAGAGTCAATAGCTGTTAAAAGATTATTTGAAATGAGTTATGAAAAGGCTTTAGCGAAAACTGATAGAATGACTTATCAAGCAATGGAAGCATTTATTCATAACTTAAATACAATGCATTCGCGTGCGGGAGCTCAAGTTCCATTTTCATCAATTAACTTTGGAACTGATACTTCAGCTGAAGGACGTATGGTTATTCGTAATTATTTATTAGCGACTGATTCCGGCTTAGGTCATCATGAAACCCCAATTTTCCCGATTTCAATTTTCAAATTAAAAGAGGGAGTTAATTATAATCCAACTGATCCAAACTATGATTTATTCAAATTATCTTGTGAAGTATCAGCTAAAAGATTATTTCCTAATTTCT
>CAZIDO010000014.1:0-5443 GCA_964538005.1 uncultured Muribaculaceae bacterium | reverse complement strand
TTCATATGATTCAGAAGACTATACTACTGAAGTTGGTTATATGGGATGTCGTACTAGAGTTTTAGCAAATGTAGCTGATCCAAATAAAACAGTTACGCCAGGTAGAGGTAATTTATCATTTACTTCAATTAATTTACCGAGATTAGGTATTAAACACGGCTCAGTTAGTGGGAAACTTGACTTAGACGGATTCTTTGAAGAATTAGAAGAATTGATGGATTTAGTTCGTGATCAATTATTAGAAAGATTTGATATTCAATGTTCAAGACATATCTATAATTTCCCATTCTTATTAGGTCAAGGGATATGGATTGACAGTGAAAAATTAAAACCAAGCGATAAATTACGTAAAGTTTTAAAACATGGAACTTTAACGATTGGATTTATAGGTTTAGCAGAATGCTTAAAATCTTTAATTGGCAAACATCATGGTGAAAGCGCCGATGCTCAAGAATTAGGACTTAAAATAATTAATTTCATGCGTAATAAAACAGATGAATATGCAGAACAATATAAACTGAATTTTTCATTAATTGCAACACCGGCAGAAGGCTTATCTGGAAGATTTGTTAATATAGATAAAGCAATCTATGGGAAAATAAAAGGTGTTACAGATAAAGAATACTATACAAATTCATTCCATGTTCCAGTATACTTTAATATTTCAGCAGCAAAAAAACTAGAATTGGAAGGACCTTATCATGCATTAACTAATGGCGGTCATATTAGTTATGTTGAATTAGATGGTGATACGGCTATGAATGTTGAAGCATTTGAAAAAATAGTTCGAATGATGCATGATAATGGGATTGGATATGGCGCAATAAACCACCCGGTTGATAGAGATCCAGTTTGTGGATATACGGGTGTAATCGGAGATGTTTGTCCAGGATGTGGACGCAAAGAGGGACAAGGAGTTCCAATTGAAAGAGTAAAAAACGCTAGTTTAAATACTTGTGGCGGAAGATAGGAGGAAATATTATGAAAGCAGAAGAAAAAACAGTAGGAAACGGAGTGGGTTTCGAAAGAATTAGAAGGATTACAGGTTATTTAGTAGGAACTACTGATAGATTTAATAATGCTAAACAAGCAGAAGAACGTGACCGTGTTAAACACGATGCTCCAAAAAATGGAAAATAATTTATGGAAATTCGTTTAGCTAGCGATCTTCAATCTGATAGCATTGTTGATGGTGAAGGTATTAGAACTGTAATATGGACTCAAGGTTGCAGTCACAATTGCCAGGGCTGTCACAATCCAGAAACTCACGATTTTAAAGGTGGAATATCTGTAGAGGTTCAAACAGTCTTACACGAATTAGCAAAATTAGAGGGGCAACAGGGAGTTACGTTCTCTGGTGGCGATCCATTATTTCAAGTAGAGCCTTGTACTGAAATTGCTAAGTATGCAGGGAAGAATAATTTAAATGTTTGGTGTTACACAGGATTTTTGTTTGAGGATTTGCTTAAAACAGAAAAAACCAAAGAATTTTTAAAATATGTTGATGTTTTAGTAGATGGTAAATTTGTAATAAGTGAAAGAAGTTTAAACGTAGATTTCAGAGGTTCTAAAAATCAAAGAATTATCGATGTTCAAGCTTCATTAAAACAAGGTGTTACAGTTTTAATTCCTAAATACATTGGAGAAAGAATTGTATCATCAGAGATTCCTAGACAAGAACATATTTATATTTAAGAGTTTTATAACTCTTTTTTTCTTTAACTTTAATAACAAATATGTTAAAATATTATTATAGGAGAGTGTACCAATGAGAAGAGAAACTTATGTTGACAATAAAGGTAATACAATAGACCATGAATTTCAAAGTAAAAAAGCAATTTTAAATATCTTTTTTATCATTGGAACTATTGTACCATTAATCATAATTGGTTTTATGGTATACCAAATGGTTATAAATTATAATTGTAATAAAATAAATAATAATATTAAAACAGCTACTTTAGAATATTTGAAGGATAAAGAAAAACTACCAGAATTAGAAGGGGATAGTATTAAAATATCTTTAGACAAATTATATTCTGGTAAATATTTAAGCAGTTTAAAAACCGATAACAATGTTTGTTCAGGCATAGTAAAAACAACAAAATATAAAAACAAATATATATATACCTTAGATCTAACTTCATGTAATTTATGCACAACCAGTAAAAAATATAGTGGTTGGAGTGCTGAGTCAAAATATTATCCTAAAAATAAACCAATCATTGATGTAACCCCGTATTATAATTACTACAATCGTGAAATAAATACTACAGAGTGGTCGAAGTATTATGAACCAGATAAATTAGATACTAAAGAATCAAAATATAATATTAAGCTTCCTGCGGATACTACAAATATGCCGGAAGTGCCTAAGGAAGGTAATGTTGTAGAAGTTCAAAAAGAAGAAAAAACATATTACAGATATACTGATCAAATTTGGAAATGGTATGACATTCCTGGTGATTATTCGAATTTTTCATCTGAACAACCAGCAGGATATGCCTTAAAAGATGATCGAGCTAAAAGAGAAACAGAATGGTCAGCTTATTCTTTATCCGCACCAGAAGAACAACCGTATCGTAGCGTAAAAAAAACAACAGGTTATAAATTTTATTATGAAAAAGATGGCAAAAAGGTATATGCCAATCATGAACAATATACACCAGCTGAAGAAGTAGATCAAAAGAAATATAATAAGCGTGATGATGAAAGTAGTGAATTATATAGTTATCGCGATGAGCAGTGGCGTTGGTATAATGGAACAAGGCGACGCTATAGTTCTGGTTCATCAGCGATGCCAGCTGGATATTCATATCGTGATGAGGATACCGTAACTAAGACTTCTTTTAGTTCATGGAATGAAATGTCTAAATTAAATCCAAGTAACCAGCATTATCGTACGGAGGAAACTATGGTGAAAACAAGATTCCGTTATGTATATGAAATTTTATCCGCCCCTATTTTTGAAATTCCATTAACGAGAACAGAATTTGTTAAGCAAGTTAAAACTGATATTCCAGACTTTATTACTAAAACAGAATATAAAACGGAAGTAACTTATAAATTTAGATATAGAAAAAGTTGATTTTACTCAACTTTTTTCATAAAATAAATTCATTTATATTAGCTTGAAATTCTCCGTTATTACGATTAATAGCGTAAATACATTTTAAAGTTTTAACAATCTCATCACTTGAAATGTCAGTAGGATAAATATCAGAGAGAGATAAAACTCCAGTTATTTTATTACCATTAGTAACAACTAAACGTTTTAACTTATGATTTCTCATTAATTCTAAAGCTTCAGCAATTGCTTTATTTTCATCAATTGTAATAATTTTTTTAGTCGCGAAACTTTTAATATAGGCCAGTTCATCAGCTAAATCACAAATTAAATCCCGATCTGTAATAACTCCAAATAATTTGTTATTGCACATAACTAAAACAAAACCAACATCATATTTTTTCATTAAATTACTAACATATAATACGTTATCATCAGTATCACAAACAATTAAATTTCGACTCATTATATCTTTTATCATCTAATCACCCTTTATATTTTGAACAATAAAAAAAGTCCTATGCATATAATTATATAAGATGAGAAGAATTAGATTAAAGAAAAATTTCAAAATGCCAACAGTTAGTAGAATTAATTTACTAATTATCAGTTTAATCCTAGTTATAATAGGGATCTTTTTCGTCTTTAACTATGTTAACCGAAAAGCATCACCAATTATTATGGAATATGCTTCTTTAGAGGCTAAAAAACTATCGAGCATTATTATAAACAAAGCAATTTCTAAACATATTACGGAAAAAATAAGTGCGGACGAATTATTTGAAATAACTAAAGATAGTAATGGTGAAATAAAATCGATTGACTTTAATGCTGCTTTAGTTAATAAATTTTTAACTGAAACTACTAATAGTGTTCAAATTAATTTGAGAAATATTGAAAAAGGGGAAATAGACTCTTTAGAATTTGCCGACAGTGTTTTGGTTGATTATGATAAGAAAAAACTAGAAAAGGGTATTATTTTTGAAGTAAGTACTGGCGTAATTATTGGTAATCCTATTCTTGCTAATGTCGGACCCAAAATACCTGTAAAGATTAGTTTGGTAGGCGATGCCACTAGTAGTGTTTCCACAGATGTTAAAAATTATGGAATTAACAATGCTCTAATTCAAGTTTATGTTAATTTAAAAATAAGTGAAAAAGTTATACTGCCGTTTTATGATAAAGATATTGAAATTAAAACTAAAGCACCAGTAGCTTTAAAAATAGTAACTGGCACAGTTCCTAAATATTATTCTAATGGAATAAGCCAAAATACACCATCTGTAGTCGTGCCAACGGAAGAAGATGAAAAATAGACTTTTTAATTTTAAGGATAAATGATATAATGTAATTGGTGATAATATGAAAACTTATACATTTAATAATCGAGAATATGAATTATTTAAAGATTACCGTGAAGCTTTTAATTTTGACGAGGTAGTTGATAAATTTACAGAATATTTTGAACCATATGATTATGTTTTGGGTGATTGGTCATACGGTAAACTTCGTTTAAAAGGTTTTTGTGATGACGGTAATCCATTATATAAGAAAATTAATGATATTCAAATGGTCGAAAAATATATTGTGGATAATTGTGCTTATGATTGTAAACATTTTATTTTAAAGAGAGCTAAAAATGAAACAAAATAAAACAATTGATTATTGGCGTACCTTTGAAGATAGAATTGGATTATTGATTCCTAAAATGGATTTAAAAGAAAAAAGAATGGATGAAATTCAAGACTTATTGGAAACCCCTAATATAGGCGAGGAGCCAGAAAAGGTTCAAGATTTAATTAATGAATTAAATAGTTTAATTACTTTAGGCAGAGAATTATATCGTGTAAGAAATGAAATAAAAGTTGAATTAAGTTGGTCTAACAATATGTTAGACCCCACAGACTTTCTGGAAAGAACAAGTGATGAAAATAGTTTGGATATTAGAATTACTGAATTAGAGAAAAAATTTAATATCGAATAGGTGCATTTTAAAAATGTACTTTTTTATTGCGGTCATATAAGCCTTTAATGCCTTCTAAAGCATATCTGCGACACCATTTACGAACCGTGTTACGATCAGTATTAAAATATCTGGCAGTAGGTTTAAAACCACAGTCAAAAGCGATATGAACCATATCTAATCTTTTGCGAGCAATAAAATCCATATCATGAGAAACAAGATACATTTCTTGGTAACTAGTGAACATATAATCACCTCCCTTCTTGGTAAGATAGTTATCATATAATTTCCCTTTTTTCTAATTCACCACCAAAATCTGGGGGTGTACATGTATTGTACAACATTACAAAAAATGTATCGTTAACTATAGAGATAACGTCCCCCAATATAGACAAATATCATGTTTATCAGTA
>CAZIDO010000013.1:0-17761 GCA_964538005.1 uncultured Muribaculaceae bacterium | reverse complement strand
TATAAAATTCTTCTTTGAACGGGTTTTAATCCATCTCGAACATCTGGAAGAGCCCTATCTTGAATAATTGTTTTAGCATATCTTCCAAAACTATCACCCATGATGTCTTCGAGTGAATAATCATATATTTTTTTTACTATACTGTCCATTTTATCACCTTACTTTACATATCCATCGTCTAATGTAAATTCTATATTTTCTTCAATCCACTCTTTACGAGGCTCAACATTATCGCCCATTAATACGCTTACTCTTTTTTCAGCGAGTGACGCATCTTTTAAACTTACTTTGATTAAGTTTCTTTGTTCTGGATCCATAGTTGTTTCCCATAATTGTTCAGCATCCATTTCTCCTAGTCCTTTGTACCTTTGTTTATCTAATTTTACTTTACTTGATTCTCTTATTTCGTCAGCTTGTTTATCGTCCCAAGCATAATATATATTTTTACCATTATGTAGTTTATATAATGGTGGCATAGCAATATATAAATGCCCCTGTTCAATTAACGGTTTCATATATCTATAAAAGAATGTTAATAATAATATTTGAATATGGGCGCCATCATCATCGGCATCGGTCATGATTATTACTTTATCATAATTACAATCTTTGATATTAAAATCACTACCTATTCCAGCTCCAATAGTATATATCATTGTATTGATTTCTTCATTTTTTAAGATATCTTCTAGTTTTGCTTTTTCAGTATTTATAACTTTGCCTCGAAGGGGTAAAATTGCTTGAAATTTACGATCCCTGCCTTGTTTAGCAGATCCTCCTGCAGAATCTCCTTCGACTAAGAATAATTCATTTTTTGAAGCATCTTTTGATTGAGCCGGTGTAAGTTTATCACTTAATGATCTTTCTTTTTTACCTTTGCCTTTTCCATTACGAGCTTCATCTCTAGCTTTTCTAGCAGCTTCTCTTACTTGTTTTGATTTAACCATTTTTTCTAGGATTTTGGTTGCTGACTCTTTATTTTCTTCTAAGAAAAATTGAAGTTTTTCAGAAACGATACTATCAACTACAGTTCTTGCGATTGGAGTTCCTAGTTTATCTTTTGTTTGACTTTCAAACTGTAATAATTTTTCTGGTATTTTTAAACTTATAATGGCAGTTAGTCCTTCTCTTGTATCTCCGCCTTCTAAGTTTTTATCTTTGTCTTTTAAATATTTATTACTTCTAGCATATTCATTAAATACTCTTGTAAAAGCACTTTTAAATCCAACTTCGTGGGTTCCCCCATCACTTGTTTTAACATTATTAACGAATGATATTATATTTTCTGAATAAGTGTCGGTATATTGAAAAGCTACTTCTACTTCAATACCTTCTTTCATTCCTTCAAAATCTACAACTTTATGGAGTACTTTTTTATCTTCATCTAAGTATTCGACAAATGAATTTAAACCTTTTTCATAATGGTAACTTTCTTCTTTGCCGTCTCCTTCATCTACTACTTCAATTGTTAAGTTTTTAAGTAGAAATGCACTTTCTTGCATTCTTTCACAAACATCGGTAAATGAAATATTAGTTGTTGAGAATATTGTATCGTCTGGCATAAAATGAACTTTAGTCCCTGTACGATTAGTTGTTCCAATTTTTTTTAGTGGTACAGCAGTATGCCCACCATCTTCGAATCTTATATAGTATTCTCCACCATCTTTTTTTACAGTTACTTCCATATATTTTGATAATGCATTAACAACACTGCCACCAACACCATGTAATCCTCCAGACACTTTATATCCTGATGATTCAAACTTACCTCCAGCATGTAAAACAGTATATATTACTTCTGGTGTACTTTTACCACTAGCGTGTTTCCCTACTGGAATACCACGACCAAAGTCTTCCACTGTTACACTATGGTCAGCATGTAGTGTTACTTTTATTTTATCCCCAAATCCATTTATGGCTTCATCGATACTATTATCGACAATTTCCCAAACTAAATGACGAAGCCCGCGTCCATCGGTTGAACCAATATACATTCCTGGACGTTTTCTTACTGCCTCTAATCCTTCTAATATTTTTATTGAGCTTTCATCGTATTTTACCATGTTTATCACCATATCTGATTGTACCAAAAATAAAGGGATAAAGCAAATGAAAATGTCAAAAAACGTCTAAATAAAAAGAAAAAACTAATGTTTTTAGCATTAGTAATGGGTATCATGTTTACGTTTATTAGAAACGCTGCCATCATTGCCTGATGGTTGTTGATTTTATTTTATATAATAATTATATGGGCCTGTGTAAGTGTTTATTTTCCATGTACCGTCTTCTTTTACTAATTCAAACGTTGTTTTAAACTCATCTACTGTGTCATCGGTACATTTATCTAAATCTTCAGTATTACAAAAGTATTCCTTAACGGTATATGTAATAATATTTTCATAAATGTCATTAACTTCGATTTTTTGTTTACCATCACGATATTGAGGGTCTCCGCCACAGTCTGTAATTGTATAATAATTCCCTTGATTGTCATATTTAATTGATGATGATTTAAAGTTTACCCAAGAAATAAATGCATTAGCGGTTAAATTGGCTTTTATTTCTGCTAAATTAGTTATTTTAACATAGTTTCCTGTCTGACCAACTACAGCTTCAGTATTTGCTTTATCCTCTAACTTTTGATCATCATATCTTTCTGTGCTCGTTTTTACCGATTTATATCCACACTGGTATAAGCCATCCCTTGTATACAAATATTTTTTTTACCTAGTTTTAATGCTTCTTCTTTTCCAAGCAACTTACTAGTGTTTCCTTCAGCAGATATATTCTCTTCTTTTGCTTTTGGTTCTTCTTTAATAAATTTATCATAGGCGATATAGCCACACGTGCCTAATAATAATTGTTTTTCCTTTACCCTTTTTTTTGGCTTGTTTAAATTTAATTCTTCCATTTTCTCTCCCACTTTCTTATCATAATTACAGCAAATGTTTCTGGTTAAAACAATTTAAATGGTTATTTAATGGTGCCAACAAACGTATAGAAAAAAAGACGTTTTTAATTGTCTTCTGATTTTTTGTTTTTTGTTTTTAAACTTTTCAATAATTTGCCCATCGTAAAACGACTTTTTTTAATTTGAAATTCCATGTATGAATCGGCATCGTCTTTTATTTGATAAATGTTTTGGGGCATTGTTTTTAAATCAACTTTCCCTTCTAACAAATCATCTAATTTATCTAGTTCTTCTTTGAAAACTAGTAGTTGTGAATCTGATGTTTCTTTTGAAACAACCATGGAAGCTCGGTTAATATCCATTAAGAAACGATAGTTATAATTTAAAAGTTGTTTTACTTCTTCTTTATCATAGATTTTTTGACCAGTAGATAGTTTATTTAATTCATCAATTACTAGATGAGAAAACATTAAAGCTTCATCAGTATATGGTCCTTTCATACGATGGTTTAAAATGTTTTTAAGTTCAAAAATCAATTGTCTATTATTTTCGATTAGTTCTTTAATTTTTGCTTTGAATGAATCTTGTCTTTTATTGTTAAAGATGAGTCTTCCACACATAACAACAATAATAGCTGCAATAATTACGAAGCTTACTCTTAAGAGCATGGCCCAAGTTAGTCCTAAATCGGGATAGATTGCGGCTACGGCCATCTGGGTTCCCATTACCATATTGATAAAGGTACTTCTAGTACACATCATAATTGTAAAACCAACTAATAGGACAATCACTAATCTAATACTGCCCGGAATAAACTGCGTTAATAAAGCGAATAAAGCAAGTCCGGCGATTGTTCCTAATATCCTAATTCCGGCATCTTTTAATGTATCGTCTGGATAGGTTGAAATAATTGTATAAGCGGTTATTGGAATCCAATAGCTATCAATTACTGGAAGGATATCGGCAAGTAGAAAACATAAGGCAACTATGCTGGCGGTTTGAAGGGCGAATCTAAAGCCTACATGTTTGAAACTAAATCTTCGTTTTAATGTTTCCCATTTAAATCTGAATGCTTTTTTGATATTTGTTTCGGTGTTTTTAGAAATTTCAGTATAGCCTAGGGTTTTTATTAAACTTTCGATTACTAATTTCCAATCGTTGTTAAAGTAAGGGTCGGTAAGTTTATTTTTTTGAATAAATTTTTCTAAGTGTTCTTTTAAATCCTCGTAGGTTTTAGTTTTTTCTAAAGTTTTTGAAAGTTCTTCAAAATATGTATAATCTTGTTTGTTAAATTTAGCTTTGTGTTTACTACTATCATAGATTAACTGAGCCATTTGTTCGGCGTGCATAAGCATGTGAAAATTAAATTTTTCACTATTGTTCATTACTCCTTCTTGGTTGATAACATTTGAATGCGTAGCTACACAATATTTTGAGGCCATCGTATATACTTCACTGACATTTATATCTTCTGATTTTGTTGTTTTAAATTTTTTTAGTCGGTTTAATATCCATCGATATGCTCCATTAACGATGGGGTTAATATCTGGCGCTTTTTGGGTTTTCTTAATTGTCATGACGAAAATAGTTGTAATGATATAACAATATACTACAGCTAATAAGCGCATGGGAATTTGTTCAACTGCGCAAGGCATTATTTGTAATAAAACAAGTTCTAAGCCTAACAGAAAATGGTTTTTAGGGGAAAATTCATCCGAGTATACAAAGGTTATTAAAAATAAAACTACAAAATTGATGATAACTGCTGTATAGGTGTTTATGGTGGCTAATGAAGCAAATAAAGCTATTGCCACTAATAACATGCCATATTTGGCATAGTTGAATTTAGACAATGATGAATATAATAAGCTTTTTGACATAAATAGAAATACCATTCCAAGTAAGGCATTTTGTATTCCGAACATTATAAATACGGTTACAAATAAAAATACTGCTAATAGGACATATGGAATAGCATCTAAAAATATTTTAAAGTATTTTTTTATGATTTTTTTCATTTTTTACCTCCTTTGGGCGAATAAAAAAGAACTTTATTTTGTTCTTTAAACATAAAATATTTGGATAAACAAATTAATTCTATTGCACAACACTATATAGTATACCACTTTGAAATAAATTATCAATGGATTCGCCTAAATATGTGAAAACATGTTATCGTTAAAAGCGCCTAAGCGCTTATTAATGTTATTGCAGATATTTTCCATTTTTCATCTTCTTTAATTAGACGTAAATCGGTAGAATCAGCTGTTTTTGTTTTTGTACAAGTAAAGCTTGGAACTGCTTCACCAGCAACTGCACAACTTGTATCATAGTTGGTATTAGTAACTTTAAAATGCCATTCATTTTCAGCTTTGCTGATTAAACTTAATTTGGCTTCTTTAAAGAAGTAATTATCTATTTTATCTTTAATCATATAATAGTCACTGTCAATATTGGCAATAGATCCATTAGGATACATAATATGATTATTAATAAAATCTTTTGTAAAGTTTGCTGATATTGCATCATCATAGTTTGTAACTATAGTCGCTGCAGCATTTATAGCATATGTTTTAGCACCGAAACCATTTAATTTATCAATTAATGATTGATCAGTTAAAACAATATCTTTAGTTTTTATCATATTATATAGTTTATCATTCGTAACACTGGTGGTGGTTAATGTTGAAACCGCTATATAGTATTTTTCTTTAGCTAATTTCAAAGCATCTTCCTCGCTAATTGTCGTTCCTGTTTTATCAGTGATATTTTTTTCAGTTTCATTTGGATTAACGGTTAAATATTTGTTCGTTAAAATATAACCTGTAATTGCGGCTACTAGTAATATAAAAGTTATAAAAATATTTAACATACTAACTTCTTTATCAAATTTTCTTGGTTTTATAGCACGCATATTATTTCACCTATTCTTCCTCTTTTTTTTCTAATTTAACTAAAACTTCTCTTGGTTTAGAACCATTTGATGGTCCCACAATACCACGTTCCTCTAATAAGTCAATGCATCTTGCAGCACGATTATAACCTAAACGGAAACGTCTTTGTAATAATGATGCACTTGCTTTGCCTTGACTGATTACAAATTCTACTATTTCGTTGTACAGTGGTTCTTCATAATCATCTTTAATCATTGTAGTTGCTCCTCTATCTTCTTCAGCAACAGTTAATGATTCATCGTATTTGGCTTTTTGTTGTTTAATTGTAAAGTCAACTACTGTTTTTATTTCATCATCGCTGATGAAGTTACCTTGTACACGTAATGGAATGTTTTCATCTTGTGGTTTTAATAACATATCACCTTTACCAAGTAACTTTTCCGCTCCACTCATATCTAAAATTGTTCTTGAGTCAATACTACTAGAAACGGCAAATGAAATTCTCGATGGAATGTTTGATTTTACAACGCCTGTAATAACATCAGTACTCGGTCTTTGAGTTGCTACTATTAAATGAATACCTGCAGCTCTGGCCATTTGCGTAATACGCATAATTGAGTCTTCAACTTCTTTAGCGGCCACTAACATTAAATCTGCCAACTCATCGATGATAACAACGATATATGGAATTCTATGTAGTTGTTCATTTTCGTTTAAACTTTCATTTTTCTTATCAACATAGGCATTATAACCGACAATATTTTTAGTTTTACTATTTTCAAATAGTTCATACCTATCTTCCATTATTTTAACTATTTTTTGTAAAACAATATTAGCTTTTTTAGGATTAGTAACTACTGGTGTTAGTAGATGTGGTATTCCATTATACATTGATAATTCTACTTTTTTTGGATCAACTAATACTAGTTTTACTTCATCTGGTTTAGTACGCATTAGTAATGATACAATCATACTATTAATACATACTGATTTACCTGATCCTGTAGAACCAGCAACTAGTAGATGTGGCGCTTTATCAATTTCATACCAAACAGGTTTACCCATAATACTGCGTCCTAATGCAACTAATAATTTACTGTTGTCTTTTCCTTTTGGTGTTTCTTCTAAGATTTCCCTTAATGAAACTGGACTAATTACTTTATTAGGGATTTCGATTCCTACGGTTTTTTTGCCAGGAATTGGTGCCTGAATACGCACGTCTTTAGCGCCTAAGTCTAAAGCTATCTCTTTATTTAACCCCGTTATTTTAGATAATTTTGTCCCTGATTTAACATCTAATTCATATTGGGTAACTGAAGGTCCAATATTAGCCGCAACAACTTTTCCTTCAATACCGAAATCGTTTAATACTTTTTCAAGCTCAGTAACATTTGATTTAATCGCTTCTTGATTTTCTTTGGTACTAATCTTTTTAGTTTTTGATAGTAAATTAATACTTGGTTTTTGATAGCCTTTGTTATCAATAACTGCTTCTTCATGAGTTTGTTCAGATTGTACATTACCTTTTGGAAGTTCATCAATAGAAGAAATAACTAATTTATTATCTTCTTCATATTCTTCTTCAGCCTCTTTAGCAGCGGCTTCCGCTTTTCTATTTATTTTAAATTCTTTAGCTTTCTTTTGTTTTTCTTTTAACCACATAATAACATCATATATAGAAATTCCAGTGAACATAATCGCACCACAAATAATTAAAGCAATACAAACGACTATTGTACCATTTAAAGTTAATAAATTTACGAACATGACGGCAAATATTGCACCTATCATTCCTCCGCCTTGAATATCTACGGTGCCATTGACAAAGCCCATAAGGTTACTTATTGTTTCTTTTAAAACAGAAAATCCTTGAATCCCTTGATCACTCAGTTTTGCAATATATCCAGTATGGGAGAATATTAGCACTCCTAAAACTAGAATATAAAACCCTACTAATCTTGATGTTAAGAAATCTGGAGCTTCTCTTTTTACCATCATATATACACCACAAACGCCCACTAAAATTAATAAAATTGCCCACCAAGTACCAACTAAAAAGCCGGAAAATCCTTTGATGATATCCGCAACCATTCCAAATGGACAGCAACCTATAATTGCAATTAGTATTAATATTATTCCTTTAATTTCGACACTATAAGTGGCACCTTTTTTCTCTGGTGATTTTCTCTTTTTCTTTTTTGCCATGTTTTAGCCTCCATTATTTCTTTCATTATAACATATTTTCCTATAAATCAAAACAGATTTAAGTTTATTTGTCGTAATTTGATGTTATAAGTAATATGGCTTTTTATGTGATTATTTATTAATGTTCATATTATTTCATTGCAATAATCCATGAAAAACTTCTATATAATTTATTCTTAATTTATTTTTATTAAAAAAAGACTTAATTTGTTTCAATTAGTCCTTTTTTTAAATAATTTACCATATCTACTTTTTCCTTTACCTTATTTGAGTGAGAGATTATAATAACGCATTTATTATCTTTATGCGCTAAAGAGGTAAAGATGTCTAATATCGCCTCCTCCGTTTCTTTATCGAGATTGCCCGTAGGCTCATCGGCTAATATAATATCGGGATTATAAGCTAAAGCTCTGGCGATGGAAACTCTTTGCTGTTCCCCACCAGATAATGTCAATATTTTACGGTTGGCTTTATCTTCATCAATTCCAACCTTTTTTAAATATTCCAATGCTTCTTCTTTTTTATTTTTCTCCTTAATACCACTAATATCCATTGAGAGAATCACATTTTCCAAAGCTGTAAGATATGGGAGTAAATTATAGCTTTGAAAGACAATACCAACGTGGTGACACCGGTAATAATCTCGAGATATTTTAGCTAAATCTTGATTGTTATATAATATTTTACCTTCCCTACATTTTTCCAGTCCAGCCATTAAGCTAAGTAACGTTGATTTACCAGCTCCACTTTTGCCAAAAACTCCATATGTTTTACCTTGCTTAAATTCTAAGTTAATATTATGTAAAACATAGTTTTCATTGTCATATGTAAAGCTTACATTTTCTAATTTTAAAATAATTCCACCTCCTAGTTTCTATTTTGCAATATTTTATTTGGTTCATATTTTGTTATAGCGATTATCGAGAACGCTCCACTAATAATTACTAAGAACATACTTACTCCAAATAAAGTGATAATTGTTTTATCATCAACACTAACGGTTAAATTATCAACGTATTCTGTATTATTCATCATCTTATTTTGTGGCTTTTGGAATCCTTCTCCGCCAAAGTTTTCTTTAGTATTTTGACTTTCTTCTTTATAACTATTTATTTCGCTTTCAAGCATTTTATTAGTTACTGGTTGACTTAAACCATAACCAATACTAGTACCAATAATAAATGACATAACAGCTATAATAAATAATTCAATAATTAACTGTCCACCTAGTTTGATTTTACTCATACCAATTGATCTTAAAACACCTATTTCATATTTACGATCACGGATATTTATCATATTGATAACTGTCAATATGATAGCACCTACTATTAAAATAATAATTAGGAAGGTCATTGAAAAATTACTAATGTTTTGAATTGGTTTTAAAGTGGCTGTTATTTGATCAGCATTATCTGTTACCGTATAGTATTCACTTAAACCTTTCTTTTCAACTTCTTTGGTGAACGCTTTTAAATCATTTGTTTCTTTTAAATATATTCTAGCGTTTATTGCCATTATCACTATCATTTAAAACTGTATTAACAGCAGTTACAGTTGTATATATTTGATTTTGACTATTTAAAGCTTTCATATTCATGAAATTACTTTCGGTAGTATCAGTTTCAGTTTGAAAAATACCAACTATTTTAAATTCATATGTTTTTGTACTGTCAGATGGTAAATATAAATTTATTGTATCTCCAACTTTTAAATTATTTTCGTTTGCCAAATCTTCACTAATAACAACATCATTATTTTCATTATCATTAGTTATCATAGTACCTGAAGTTATTTTCGAAGTTCCTTCAGTGAAACTTTCTATATATGAAACATCCGAGTAAGCCGTTAACTTAAAGTCTCCTTGACTTCCCATTTTACCTTCTAGACGATTACTGTTTTGCTCTCCACCAGTTGTATTTGCCTCATTATCAGGTTTTTGGAATATTTCACTCATATCAATAGCTTCTATACTATCTGATGACAGTGAGGTTTCTAAGGTATAATAATAGCTTGATACATAATCTGAATTAGCATAATTTTTTATATCATCGACAGTAAGCTTATCTATTTTAGTTTCGCTATTCTCTGAACTATTTTGTCTAAACTGATCCATATTTAATTTGAAAGTTACTTCTAATTCATTTTTGTCGGTATAACTTTGAATTAATTTGTTACCTGATGTATTAATTGCAAGCGCAACACAACTACTAGCAGTTATTACCATTATAATTATTCCAATTAAAATATTACGGCCAATACTCCGTTTTATATTGGTCCAGGCATTTTTTAAAATATACATTTTTATCTCCTTTCTAATTTCCAGTATATGGGTTCAATGTGAAAAAAGAGTGTTTAATTTTTGAAAAGTTTTTGAAATAAAAAAGATATTAGTTTCTAGCTAATATCTCTCTCTTTTTAGTTTCATACTCTTCTTTGGTTAATGTTTTTTCACATTTTACTTAATTCGGCTAATAAACCATGCGCATCTGAAGGAGATATAGTCGTTGTAGTATAATTAGTTAATTGTCCATAAACTTCAATGTTTTGAGTTTGAAGCTTTGATTTCCATGTCGCTAAATCTGAAGCAACAGATGCATGGATATTCAACCAATTTGCCCCCGTATGAAATAAAGAGTTTCCAATAGACGTCATAAATTCGTTAGGCGGACAATTAACTTTTAGATTACCCCTAGGTATTGAGTAAATTCCTGGGCCTGCAGTATCAGACCATGTGGTTTCGTTACCAGTTAATAACACTTTACCTATCTTCTTGACTAAAGTCCAAGTAGTCCCATCATATTTTAGTTCATCGGCAATCCCATTTGGTAATGAGCCAAGAAATATATTATTGTATATTGGTACTACTAACGGTTGAGGATTAGTCAATCCCGCATTACTACTTTGAATAATAATTCCCTTATATTTTTGTAAATACCCATTTTTCATTAAACACGAGCTTTCATTTAACGATTCAATTGTTATATCGGTTTCGTTTATTTGTTTTGTTGCACATAAAGAATACTTCGAACTATAAAAGGCTAGTTCGGTATTACCATTTAGCATATTAATGCTTCCACTAGTTGGTAATTCGCCAGTAACTGTTAAATTATCAGTTTCATTTTTTAATTTTTGATCCAATATTTTAAATGTGGTATTTGAATCATCATTTAAATGTGTTGCACTATATATTTTTGTAGCATCAATAATTCCAAAAATACCGTTCTTAAAAGATTGTTTTCGTGAGTCATTAACAATATTTAAAATAATTGGTGTGGTTATTAAAGCAATTATAGCCAAAATAATAATAACTGCTAATAATTCTATTAATGTGAAACCTTTTTTCATACTATCTCTCCCTAATCCTATTCTGTTGATTTCTTACTCTAATTACATTATAACCCCCCCCCCCCCCCTACCGAACGCAAGCAAAAACGTCAATTTGGTTTGTTTTAGCTGTATAGAAGTGTATATAAAAAAGATATTAGTTTCTAGCTAATATCTCTTTCTTTTTAGTTTCATACTCTTCCTTGGTTAATATTTTTTCATCATATAGTTTTTTTAATCTTTCTAACTCATCAATATAGTCTGACTTAGGTTTGGATGGTGTAGTATTACTAACTAATCCAAAGTAATAGATTAAACCTAAAATACCTGCAATAAATGAGAAGAAAATAAAGAAGATTGACCAAGCTAAAATGCCTGTTTTATGATTTAAAATATCTTCATCATCTAAATTAGAGTAGTCATATAATTTGTAACCACCAATAATCATTGGGATGCCCCAAATTAAACCAACGATAAATAAACAACTGACAATTCCAAGTACAATACCAATTATCCCGGCTGCTTTTAATAATGATTTATCATTCATTATTTAATAGCCTCCTTTCTCGAAAGATTTAAACGACCCTTTTTATCATATCCTAATGACTTAACAAGAATCTCATCTCCAACTTTAACCACATCACTTGGTTTATCAACACGTTTAGTATCTAATTGTGATACGTGAACTAAACCTTCAGTGCCTGGCCATAATTCAACAAAGCATCCAAAGTCTTCCACTTTAACTACCTTGCCCGTATATATTGTATCCATTTCTACTTCTTTTACTATATCTTTAATACGATTTGCTGCATCTTCAATGATTTTTTTATCAGTATGATAGATAATTACAGTTCCATCATCTTCTAAATCTATCTTAACGGCATTCATATCATTAACATTTGTAACATTACTAGTTTCTAAAATGATCTTAGTAATCATTTCTCCACCTTTACCAATTACCTCTTTAATTCTATCTGGATTAATAGTAAATGTCATAGTTTTAGGAGCATACTCACTAACTTCTTTTCTTGGCTCTGGAATTTGATTCGTAATTACCTCTAAGATTTGCATTCTAGCTTCTTTGGCTTGATATAATGCTTCTTTCAAGATTTCTTTACTAATACCTTTTATTTTAATGTCCATTTGTAAAGCGCATATACCGTCTTTAGTACCGGCCACTTTAAAGTCCATATCACCTAAATGATCTTCCATACCTTGAATATCTGTTAAAATAGTATATTCTTTTCCTTCAGCAATTAGTCCCATAGCAATACCGGCAACTGGTGCTTTAATTGGAACTCCTGCCGCCATTAAACTCATACAACCTGCACATATACTTGCTTGCGATGATGAACCATTACTTTCTAAAATTTCTGATACAACTCTAATCGTATATGGAAATTCTGTTTCTGATGGAATAACTTGTAATAAAGCTTTTTCACCTAACGCCCCGTGTCCTACTTCTCTTCTTCCCGGAGCACCATATCTTCCAGTTTCTCCAACTGAGAATTGTGGAAAATTATAATGTAACATAAATCTTTTTTCTGATTCCAAATCTAAACCATCTAAAATTTGATGTTCACCTAAAGCACCTAAAGTTGTTACCGATAAACTTTGAGTTTCTCCTCTAGTGAATAAAGCTGAACCGTGAGTTCTTGGTAAAATATCAATTCCAGTTGATAAAGGTCTGATTTCAGTCATTTTTCTTCCGTCAGCTCTTTCTTTTTCTAAAACGACGATTTTTCTAAATAACTCATATTCAATCCCTTCAAAAATTAAAGCAATTTTTGTACATAATTCTTTTAATTTTTCTGGCTTTAAATTTTCATTTTCTTCTTTATATTTATTAACTACATTTGTTTTTAATTCGTCAATAGCTGAATACTTTTCAAGCTTGTCTTTTATTCTTAAAGCTTTGTTTAATGGCTCTGATACAATATCCGTAACCGCTGCACGCAAATCGGCCTCAATTTCTAATTTATCATATTCCATTTTAGGTACACCAATTTCTTTAACGATTTGTTCTTGGAACGCTATTAATTCTTTAATTGCTTCATGACCAAACATTAAAGCTTCTAACATATCATCTTCGCTAACTTGTTTAGCAGATGATTCAACCATGTTAATGGCTTCTTTAGTACCAGCTACCGTTAAATCGACGTCTGAGGTTTCAGCCTGTTCAGTTGTTGGATTAATAACAAATTTTCCATTTATTCTTCCAACTTTAACACTTGCTACTGGACCATTAAATGGGATTTTACTAATGGAAGTTGCTAAAGAAGATCCAAATAAAGCGGCCATCTCTGGTGAATTATCAGGATCTACTGATAAAATTGTATTAACAATTTGAACTTCATTTTTGAAGTCTTCCGGGAATAATGGACGCATTGGTCTGTCAATCATACGAGCGGCTAATGTCGCATTTTCCGTAGGTCTTGATTCTCTTTTAATAAATCCTCCAGGAATTTTTCCAACAGAGTATAGTTTTTCTTGATATAAAACCATTAATGGAAAGAAATCAGCTAAAATGTTGGCTGTTTTTGACACTACTGAAGTAGTTAATACAACTGTATCCCCATATCTAACTAAAACTGAACCTGTTGCTTGTTTAGCAAGTTCCCCATGTTCAACAATTAATTTTCTTCCTCTAAAATCTAATTCAAATGTTTTTTTCATTTCTAATACCTCCAAACATATAAAAGACACTCAAAAAAGAGTGCCTACTATTTTTCATTATTTTCTTAATCCTAAGCTTTTAATTACTTCACGATATCTTGTAACATCTTGATTCATCAAGTATTTAAGTAAGCTACGACGGTGTCCAACTTTCTTAAGAAGACCTCTTCTTGAGTGAAAGTCATGAGAATGTGTTTTTAAATGTTCAGTTAGTTCTTTGATTTCTTCAGTAAGAATTGCAATTTGAACTTCTGCTGAACCTGTATCCTCTTTACCTCTAGCATACTTTTTAACAATAGCTTCTTTTTGCTCTTTTGTTAATGCCATATCTTTTTCCTCCTTTATAATTAAATTCGCTTATACCTCGTAAAAAAGATGGAGTTCTTTTAAACCAAGAATAAGTACATTAATAATATACACTAAATGGTTAGAAAATGCAAGTAAATTGAATTTTTAACTAAATCTTGTATATATTGCTGTGACATCATCGATAGTTTTAAATCTTGGTAAAATTGATATCTCTCTTTTTTCTATTCTCTTTAAATGACTATAACAATAGTTTAATCCTTGTTCTGATACTAAAGTATAAAAATTTGTATTATCAAATTCTAAATATTTTTGATAATTTGATAAACCTTCATTGGCTATTAAAATAGTATATATATGGTCATACGATATTTCTTTATATACATAATTATCTGAATTTAATTCATGGTATAATTGTTTTAAATCTATAGTATTTAATATTTGGTCTTTGGCTAAATCAAAATTTTGATTTTTGCTTTGCTTTTTTATTTCTTTTAAGATATTGTTTTTTTCTTTTAATACTTTACTATCTTCTAAAACTTCTACTTTGTCAGTTTTATAATATATTTTAACGGTATTAATCGTTAAGATTTGAACTTTATCATTTTTGATTTTATAAATACCCATTCCAACATAAGGAATACCATCATTAAAATAGTTTTTAAACTTTTTATTTACATATTCTTTAGCATCATTAACGGCATCAATCACATCTTCGGTTAAAATGTATTTTTTTAAAGCCCATTTCAAATTTGATACATACCACTTTACTTCTGGATTATTTTTATTCGTCTCTAAACTACCATCAATGATAAAGCCATATGTTTTATCACTGGCGGTGACTGTTAAACGATAATCTTTGGCTTTTTTATTTATTTTCTCTTGTCTCTTCATATAGCATTTTCCACATCCTTAATTCATCATTTGTGTGCTTATAAATAGCCAGGTCTTTTCCCTCTTTATCTTGATATAGTACATTTTCAGTTCCTTGTAGTTTTTGACCATTTAAAATTTTGAATTTTAATTCGTCATCTACTTTAATTATTTTATAGTCAACTACATCACTTATATTTAAAATTTTATAATTATTGTTTTTTAAATCTTCTAAAGTATAAGTATCTTTAATAGTGAATTTTCCTTGTTTTGTCCTAATTAATTTACTCATGGTTCCAATGGTGTTTAATTCATAACCTATATCTCTAATTAAACTTCTTATATAAGTGCCTTTACTTACTTTAGTATGAATTTTAAAAATTGTTTGATTATTTTCTTGCTTATAATCCAGTAAATCAAGTTCATAAATGGTTACTGTTTTTTTAGGTAGTTCCACTTCTTGATTATTTCTAGCATATTCATATAGTTTTTTACCGTTTATTTTAACAGCTGAATATTTAGGAACTTCTTGATTATAAGTTGTTTTAAATTTTGTTAAAGCCTTTAATATATTTTCTTTTGAAATTAAACTTGTTTCTTGTTTTAAAATTTTTCCTTCAGTATCTAAGGTATCGGTTTCAATTCCTAAGATAACTTCGGCTTCATATTCTTTGTCTTCACTGGTTATAGCTTCGACTAACTTAGTAGCTTTACCTAAACAAATTATTAACACGCCAGTGGCCATTGGATCTAACGTTCCAGTATGACCAGCTTTGACCTTTAGTTCTCGGGTTACAATATTAACAACATCTCTACTAGTCATATCAGTTGGTTTATTAATGACAATAATGCCTGATTTATTATTTGCGTATTTCAAATGTTGTTCCCTCTCTAGTGTCTTTTATGAAGATATTTTTACTTTCTAATTCTTTTCTTATTTCATCGGCTTTTGTATAATCTTTATTTGTTTTAGCTAAGTTTCTTTCTTCTATCTTTGCTTGAGTGTACATTTTCATTTCATATGTCATTTCTTCTTTTTTTAGTAAATCTAAAGATAATACTTGATCAAATTTTTCCATTAAATATAATTTACTTATGCCTGATAAATTTGATTTTAAAACGTCATATAGTGTAGTGATTGCTAAAGAAGTATTCAAATCATTTTCCAAAGCTGATTTAAAATCTTTTTGATATTTAATTAGCTCGTCTTCATTTAATGCTCCCTCAGCATGGATACTTTTAATTTTACTAATCAATTTATTATATCCTTCTTTAGCATTATCTAAATTGTTAAAGTCAAATAATAATTGCTTACGATAATGAGAACTTAAGCACATATAACGAAATACTAAAGGATTATATCCTTTTTCTATTAACGAATCAACGGTTAAAAAGTCACCTTTTGATTTACTCATTTTACCAGTTTGATTATTTAAATGTTCCGTATGAAACCAATATTTACACCACTCATGACCTAAGTAAGCTTCTGACTGCGCGATTTCATTAGTATGATGTGGAAAAATGTTATCAACTCCACCACAATGAATATCTAAATGTTCTCCTAAATAATCAATGGAAATTGCTGAACATTCTATATGCCATCCTGGATAACCGGTTCCAAATGGGCTATCCCATTTTAATTCTTGATCATCAAATTTTGACTTTGTAAACCATAAAGCAAAATCGCCTTGATTACGTTTACTACTATCCTCTTCAACACCATCTCTTACCCCTACAACCATTTCATCTTCTTTATGGTTAGTTAAAGTGTAATAATCTTCTAATTTCGTTATATCGAAATATATATTATCGTTTGATTTGTAAGCATATCCTTTTTCTAATAAACAGTCTATCATTTTCACATAATTATCAATACAAGAAGTGGCTGGAACGACAATATCTGGCCATCTTATATTTAATTTTTCACAATCACTTATAAAAGCATCTGTATATTTTTTTGCAACGTCTAAAACTGTCGTGTGCTCTCTTTTAGCACCTTTTAACATTTTATCATCACCACTGTCGGAATCACTAGTTAAATGTCCAACGTCAGTAATATTCATACATCTTTTAACTTTGTATCCTAAATATTTTAAAGCTTTTTCTAATATATCTTCTGATATATAGTTGCGCATATTTCCAATATGCGCATAATGGTATACCGTCGGACCGCATGTATATAGGGTTACTTCTTCTTTGTTATATGGAATAAACTCTTCAATTCGTTTAGTTTTTGTGTTATATAATTTCATTTCCATCACCTTTTTTAATTATAACATAATACTACATTTTATTCCATAATCATAATAAGAAAACTAAAAATACAAATTATTAATTTTATATAATTTTCAAATTATATATTGCATAAAATATTGTAATATGCTAAAATATAAAAGTCAGAAGAAATGGACCCTTAGCTCAGTTGGTTAGAGCATCCGGCTCATAACCGGGCGGTCGATGGTTCGAGTCCATCAGGGTCCACCATTTATATTGTGCGGGCGTGGCGAAATTGGTAGACGCACTAGACTTAGGATCTAGCGCCTTACGGCATGGGGGTTCAAGTCCCTTC
>CAZIDO010000012.1:0-18039 GCA_964538005.1 uncultured Muribaculaceae bacterium | reverse complement strand
AGATGATATTATTTATCATCTTTGGTTAAACTTTGATAGTATTCAAATCTTTTTATTGAGCTATCTTTATTATTTTTTAATAATATTTCAGCTTTTTCTGGATTAACAGCTTTTAGCATACTAAACCTTGTTTGACTATTTAAGAAATCTTCATATAAATCAAAGTCAGGGTTTTTACTATCTAAAATAAAGTGTTCTCCGTTATATCTAAATGTCGGAAAATATCCACACTTGGTTGCCATTGCTTCCATATTAACGCTTTCACTCATACCACCCTTAATACCGTGTGAAATACAAGGAGTATATGCAATAATAATCGATGGTCCATTATGTTTACTTGCTTCTTCAAAAGCTTTGATAACTTGCATCATATTAGCACCAATACTTACTTGCGCTACATAAGTATTAGGATAACTCATGGCTATTCTTGCTAAATCTTTTTTATTGTTTTGTTTACCATGGCTAGCAAACTGTGCGACTGCTCCCATTGGTGTTGATTTTGATGATTGACCACCTGTATTAGAATATACTTGGCTATCTAAGACTAAGATATTCACATTGTCATTACTCGAAAGCACATGATCAATACCACTAAAACCAATATCATATGCCCAACCATCGCCACCGATAGTCCATATGTTACGAGATACAATATAGTTTTTAAGTTCTTTTAACAATGGGTGTTTTTCATAATCAATATTGTTATATACTTCTGAAGTTATTTCATAGTCATTACTATTTTCTAACCAATTATTAAATAACTCATTTGGGTTATTTTTCATATAGTTATAAATTCTATTCCTAGCTGTTTCATAACCAATTAAAATACCATATCCAAATTCGGCATTATCTTCAAATAAACTATTAATCCATGGTACTTCATATGGATTATTCGGCATTGAAGCTCCATAAATTGACGAACATCCTGTTGCGTTAGCAATCATTAGATTTTCACCAAATAATTGAGTTAATAATTTGATATAAGCCGTTTCACCGCATCCCGCACAAGCCCCAGAACACGTGAATTTTGGTTTTTTAAATTGACTACCTTTAATGCTGTCTTTTTTAATTGTTTTTTTGTCAGTTATATTAACTAAATAATTAAAGTCTTCAGTTATTGTTAAGTTTTCAAAAGTTAATGCTTTATTACCTTTTTTACCTGGACAAGTATTAATACATACCCCACATCCTGTACAATTAGCTTCATTAATACCAATAACATAGTAGTAATCACTACCTATAGCTTTAGTACATTTCTTTTGAACGGTTATCGGAGCATTATTAAATTCTTCTTCATCTAATAAGAATGGTCTAATTACCCCATGAGGACAAACTAATGAACACATTCCACATTGTGTACAGTTTTCATCTAACCATTTTGGAATTATATCGCTTATTCCCCTACCTGTTGGATCAGTATGTTTGAAAGTTCCATCTTCCATACCTTTAAAGTCTGATACTTTTAATTCATTGCCTTTTCTAGTACTTATCGTTTGATAAATATTTGAAGTATCAAATTCTAACTTTTCATTTATATTATCTAGTTTTATTTCTTTTAAATGTTTAATAGCTTCATTAATACCTAAAATATTATTGTTAACTATTTCTCCACTTTTTTTACCAAATTTTTTATTAATAAATTCTTCCATATTTTTTAATACTTGATCGTATGGAATTAAATTAGTAAGATACAAAATAATACTTTCCATAATCATACTTATTTTATTGTTAAGTCCACATTTTCTTGCTAACTCATAAGCATTAATCGTATATAATTTGATATTTCTTTTATTTAAAACTTCTTTATATGGATTTAAACTTTTTAATATTTCTTCTTCAGTTTTAATGGTATTAATAATTAAAGTACCATTTTCTTTTATTTCACTAATTGGATCAAAATCTTCTAAATAAGTATCTTTAGTAATAACTATTAATCTTGGGGTGTGAACAAAATAAGTTGATTTTATTTGTTCATTACTAAATCTTAAATGACTAGCAGTTACCCCACCAGATTTTTTAGAATCATATTCAAAATACCCTTGAACGTATTTTTCCGTAGTACTTCCAATCATTTCTAATATTGATTTTGCAGCGCTTACCATGCCATCACTACCATAACCATATAGTAAAAACTCATCACTATTACTTATATGAATTTCTTCATGAGGTAAACTTAAATTAGTTACATCATCATTAATTCCAATTGTAAAATTGTTTTTTGGATTATCTAACATATCATAAACAGCTTTTATCATTCCTGGGGTTGTATCTTTACTAGATAAGCCATATCTACCACCGACTATTTGAATGTCTTTTTCTTTTAAAGCGTTTACAATATCTAAGTATAATGGTTCTCCATTACTTCCAGCTTCTTTTGTTCGATCTAAAACTGCGATTTTATCTACAGTACTAGGTAAAATATTTAATAAGTATTTAGGACTGAAAGGTCGATACAGATGAACCTCAATTAAACCCAAATCTTCATTTAAATAATCTATTGTTTCTTTTATTGTTTCACAAACGGACCCCATCGCAATGATAACTTTTTTAGCATTTTTACTTCCATAATAATTAAATGGTTGGTAATTTGTATTAGCAACCTTATTTACTTTTTCCATATAGTCATTTACGATATCTGGAACATTTTCATAAAATTTATTTCTTGATTCTGTCATTTGAAAATAGATATCTCCATTTTGAGCAGTTCCTCTAGTAACTGGTTCTTTAATGTTTAACGCTCTATTTCTAAATTTTGTTAATGATTCTTTATCTAATAAAGGTGCTATTTCTTCTTCATCTAAAATATTTATTTTATTAAATTCATGACTTGTTCTAAAGCCATCAAAGAAATGCATAAATGGAAGTGATGCTTTAATTGCTGAAAGATGACTAATTAAGCCTAAGTAATAAGCATCTTGAACATTTGAAGAAGATAACATACAAAAGCCCGTACTTCTAGTAGCATATATATCTTGATGATCACCAAAAATACTTAAAGCATGAGTAGCTAGTGAACGAGCAGCTACATGCATAGTACATGGTAACATTTCACCTGCGATTTTATACATATTGGGAATCATTAATAATAATCCTTGACTAGCGGTATATGTACTTGTTAAAAGCCCTGCTTGTAATGATCCATGAACTATTCCTATAGCGCCTGCTTCTGATTGCATTTCTACTACTTTTACTGTATCACCAAAAATATTTTGTTTCCCTTCATTACTCCATTTATCAATGTTCTCTGGCATTGGACTTGACGGAGTAATTGGATAAATTCCGGCTACCTCTGTAAACATATAAGAAGCATGCGAACATGCTTCATTTCCATCAACTGTTATTTTTCTCATAACTACCTCCTATTATGAATTGCATGAATGCGCGGCATTACCATAGACAACTTTAAAATCATAATCACTATCAGTAGCTGCGACACTAATATTAACATAATCGCTTGACGTATATGCGGCATTAGTCATGGGATTTTTCAAATCATCGTCAACATATCCTTTAGTAGTCAATGAATCTGCAGCTGTCGTAATATAAACTTTTTTATTATTACTTGCTCTTGTTGGTAATAAAGTAGGATTATCTATCCCCCATGTTTTGGCAGCTTCAATAAGATTTTTTTCTTGGGCTTCGCATGTTTTTTCACGACTGTTTTTAATACTTTTATCAACTGTTAGTGTTACAATAACCGCTAATATACTTAGGATAACAATTACACCCATTAATTCAGCTAAGGTAAAAGCATTGTGTTTTTTTAAACTGCTAACTTTTTTCTCATAATTATCACTATTGGTGATATAAGAACCAACCACAGCCATGTCAACATCTTTAACTTTTGTTATGGTGTTTTCGTTAATACCCCCATCTACTTCGATTAAATAATTAAAATCTTTTTGATTTGATTTTAACCAATTTATTTTGCTTGTTATATCAATGAAAGCTTGACCACCCGCTCCTGGCATAACTGACATTAATAAAACTAAATCTATTTTGTTTAAATAAGGTTTTAAAACGGTTACGTCAGTATCAGGATTAATTGCAATACCAACTTTTATATTTTTACTTTTTATATATTCTATGACTTTATCTATTTCTTTAGTCGCTTCAAAGTGAAAAGTAATAAATTCAGGTTTTAATTCTTGATACATCTCAATATATTTATAAATATCTTTTACCATTAAATGAACGTCTTTTGGTTTAGTAATACTGGTAGTAGAATCTTTTATTCTTTCAAAGTCAAGCGTTGTATTGGAAACAAAAATTCCATCCATGATATCATAGTGCATATAGTCCACTACTTCATTTAATTCTTGGATTTTTTCTTGGTCATTTTGAATTTTTAAAAAAGAACCAGATATTTTCATATTATCACCCTTTATTTATAAAATTTAAATAATTTCCGTAACGACTTGGTAAAATAACACCTTCATTTAATTTGTCTTTAATGCGGCAATCATTTTCTTTATTATGCATACAATCGCGGTATTTACAATCCATTCGATATTCATTAAATTCAATGAAACTATCACGAATATCGCTTATAGTCATATCATTAAATTCTAAAGCTGAAAATCCTGGAGTATCAGCAACTAATCCATCATTGGTCTCAATTAATTCGACATGCCTGGTTGTATGTTTACCACGATTTAAGGCTTTTGATATTTCAGCTGTTTTAATATTTAAGTCTTTATCTAATTTATTTAGTAAGGTACTTTTACCTGCTCCACTTTGACCAGTAAATACACTTACTTTATCTTTGAAAATTTTACTTATGTTAGCTAAATCATCATTCATATAAGTTTCATAACCAATACTTTGATAATAATCTAATGATGGTTTTAATTCGTTAAATTTTTCTTTTGATAATAAATCGGATTTAGTGAAAATAATTACTGGCTTTATATTATTATAAGTTATAATTACTAATAATTTATCTAACAAATTACTATCAAAATCTGGTTGTTTTAAACTTGCAATGATAACTGCTTGATCAACATTTGATATTGTTGGTCTAGTTAATTCATTTTTTCTTGGTTTTATATCCATTATATAATTGTTCTCTTCATCGAAAATTACAAAATCACCGACTAAAGGAGAAATATCCAGTTTACGGAATTTCCCCCTAGCCTTACATACATATAATTTATCTGCTTTAACAGTATAATCATTGCTTATTTGTTTAACAATTCTTCCTTGCATATTTCCCCTTACTGTGGATTGTTTTCAGTACTTTCTTTTTGTTCATTTTTTATGACTGTTATTTTTAAAGTGGCTCCACCGCTTACTTTAGTTCCCGCTGACATGTTTTGGTATATAATTGTACCATCTTGTTTAGATGGATCTGCTTGATAATTTACTTCTAAAGTAATATCATTTTTAGTACAGAAACTACGTACTGATTCAATACTATAACCTTCTTTATTAAAATCTGGATACGTTGTATAAATATTTGGAATGGTTAAAGTAATGGTATCACCTTTACCAAGTTTTTCTCCTGGTTTAACATCTTGACTTAAGATAGTATTTTCTTTTGGATTACTAGTTTCAGGTACATCTTTTTTCTCAGTAACAACTGTTATATTAGCGGCTTCCAGTTTTGCTTTGATTTCATAATAGTTTTTGCCTTTATAGTCTTCTATTTTTATTTTTTTAGTTCCGTTGGAAACAATTAAAGTAATAGTTGTTCCTTTTTTAATACTTCTTCCCGCTTCAGGATCAGTTTCAATTACTTTTCCTTCTTTGATTTTATCATTTTCTTCTTTTTTAGTTTTAGCGGCGACTTCAAAACCTTTATCTCTTAAAATATCTTCAGCTTGCGATACTGACATATCAGATACATCAGGAACATCAACCGCCGGTTTAGAAATAAATCTAGGATAAATGAAAACGATAAATACTAATAGCAGTGCAAGAACACCAGCAATTATACCAAAAGCTTTAACTTTTTTGTTTAATTTTTTATCTTTTACTTCTTCTTCTTTTTCTTCTAAACGTTTTGTTCTTTTAGGTTTTGGTAAGTCATCTCTATCTTCATCAAAGTTACTTTCTGGATATTCATAGATTACTCTGGCTTCGTCAAATCTATTTCTATCTAATGCTGTTTTCAAATCGTCATGCATTTCTTCAACATTATCATATCTATTTTTAGGGTTTTTAGCACATGCTTTTAAAATAATATTTTCAATACTTTGTGGAAGTTCTGGGTTATATTCTGTTAAATCTGGAATAGCCTCACGCATTTGTTTGATTGCAACTTCAACTGGACTATCACCTTTAAATGGTACTTTGCCAACTACTAATTCATACATTAGAATACCTAATGAATATATATCACTTTTAATAGTTGCAGCATGACCATTGGCTTGTTCTGGTGGTAAATAGTATACAGTTCCCATTACACTATTAGTTTGTGTTAATTCATTACTATTTAACTGGGCAGCAATACCAAAGTCCATTATTTTAACTCTACCATCTTCTAGGATGATAACATTTTGGGGTTTGATATCGCGGTGAATTATATAACTAGCGTGAGCAGTACCAATAGCTAAAGTTAATTGTAACATAATATCTACAACTTCAGGTAAAGTTAAAGCCCCTCTTTTTTTAATTAAACTTTTTAAAGTCTTGCCATCAACATATTCCATAACGATAAAATATTTACCATTATCTTCACCAACATCGTAAACTTCAACGATGTTTGGGTGGCTTAGTGAACTAGCTGAGATGGCTTCTCTTTGGAATCTTCTTACGAATTTTTCGTCATCTGCTAAATCACCTCTTAAAACTTTAACAGCTACCTTACGGTCTAAAATTGTATCGTTTGCTAAATAGACATTAGCCATACCACCTTCACCAATTGAACGTAATATTTCATAACGATCGTTTATCATTTGTCCTTTATTAATCATGTCCCTTTACCTCCTTTATTAAATACGCAATTGATATATTATCTGTTCCCCCGCGGTTGTTACTTTTTTGAATTAATTTTTCTAGTTTTTCATCAATTGATAAATCACTATCGATTACTTTTTCAATTTGTTCATCGTCTAACATATTAGTTAAACCATCACTACATAGGAATATTCCATCTATTTCAGTTTCAACTTCGATGATATCCATTTCCACTGTCATATTAGCGCCTAGTGCTCGCATAAGAACGTTTTTACGTGGATGGTCTTTAGCTTCTTCTTCAGTTAATTCTCCTGATTTTACTAATAGATTTACTAAAGTATGGTCTGTTGTCATTTTATATAGTTTTTTATCTTTTAAAACATAACCGGATGAATCACCGATATTACCAAAGAGTAAAAATTCTTTGGTCAAAAGTGCGAGTACGATTGTTGTCCCCATACCGACGCTTTCCGGATTATCTATTGTATATTTGTATAGCGAAATATTAGCTTCACTAACTATTTCTTTAATAAACGCGATAGCGTCTTCTTTATTACCAACAGTTCCAGTTGCCATAAAGCGTTTACCAATACTTGTAATAGCAATTGATGAAGCGATTTCTCCACCTTTATGTCCACCCATCCCATCGGCTACTGCCATTAGAATTTCTCCACTATTATTTTTTACGATAGTTACACTGTCTTCATTATGATCCCTTACTTTACCAGGATCGGTTAAATATGAATAATTCATCTACTTTCCTCCTCATAATTAGACCTAAGTTGTCCACAGGCCGCACTTACTTCACTACCAAATTCTCTTCTTACAGTAACATTTATTTTATTTTGTTTCAAAATATCATAAAACTTCATAACGTTATTTTCACTTGTTTTTTTAAAATCAATATGACTGGTTTCGTTATATGGAATTAGATTGACATAAGCATTCATGCCTTTTAAGAGTTTACTTAATTCTAAAGCACATTCTTTGGTATCGTTAATGTCTTTAAGCATGATATATTCAAAAGTTATTCTTCTTCCCGTTTTATCGAAATAATAATTCAAAGCATTTATTACTTCTTGTAATTTATATACTTTGTTGATTTTCATTAATTTATTTCTTAGTTCATCGTTAGGGGCATGAAGAGATACTGCCAAATTAACTTGTAATTTTTCATTAGCAAATTCTTTTATTTTTGGAACAATACCGCAAGTTGATACAGTTATGTGTCTAGCTCCAATATCAATTCCTTTACCACTATTGATGATTTTAATAAAATTCATAACATTATCATAATTATCAAAGGGTTCCCCTATTCCCATTAAAACAACATGTGAAATTCTTAAATTTAAATCTTCTTCAACTAGTAATATTTGACTTACCATTTCACCCGTTTCTAAATTACGTTTTTTCTTAAGTCTTCCACTTTCACAAAAAGCGCATCCCATATTACATCCTACTTGCGTTGATACACATAAGCTATTACCATAATCATGAACCATTAAAACGGCTTCTACTCTTGACTCATCATCTAATTCAAACAAATATTTTATAACATCTTTTCCTGTTTGTTTTTGAATTATTTGGGGTTTAGACATTTGAAAGTCTTTTTTTAATATTTCAAGTATTTCTTTTTTGATATTTGTCATTTCATCAAAAGAATTAACTCTTTTTTTATAAAGCCAATCATAGACTTGTAGAGCTTTAAATTTCTTTTCATTAATGTTTAAAAAATAGTTTTCTAATTCTTCTAAAGTTTTTCCATATATGTCCATATTCCCACCTTATATAATTATATCAAAAAAACAAAAAAAATAATAGGTATTCTATTATTTTTATCAATTTGATTTTTATACTATAATATGATATTATAACAAGCATTAATAAAGGAGGAAATATGGAAAGTATTGATAAAATGTTTAAATATTATAAAAGCGAAGGGATGGTTACTTTAATTGGTTTGAATGACAGCCAATTAATTGATGTCGTAAACCCTTACAGTAAAGGCTCATTTGATTTAATTGTTGACGCCTTCGAAGAACGCAATATTCCAACTTTAGCTTTAAATGCTGGTTCTTCTTTTTATAATAAAGCTGAACACGCTAAAGCAATGATTGAAGCTGATTTGACTGTTGATGAAATTAAACTATTAAATTCTTATAGTGCTTTAGCTGCTTATTCAAAAGTTGTTAGAGATTCGGTTGGGTTTATAAAATTCTTTGAAAGAGTTAGTAAATCCCCTTTTAGTCTTCCAAAATCATTTGAAAAATTAATTCGCCCTGCCTTTAATACTGGAGAACTTGGTGAAACAAAATTATCAAATTTTCTAGCACTTAAACCAGTTATTATTACCTCGTTTATGGCAAATAATATTATGCGCGCGGTGGCTAATGACCCATATAATATTAAAAAACATTATGCTCAAAGGGATACTAATCCACATTTTAATTATACTTTGTCAAAAATTAATGACCCAAAAGTTCTAAAGGGGATTGTTGAATTAACCAAAAGAACTTATGATACGTTATTGTCTCACACTAATGGTGATTTATATGGAATTGGATTCTTCTTACCAAAAGGTATGGCAGCGGAAGAAGGTTTCAAGGCTTTTGAAGAATATATTGATATGTGTAATCAAACTTACAGCGAGCTATGCCAATCCTTAGGAGTCCATTATGTCGACGTTTCTAAACTAGGTGCAACGACAGGAACTGTTGACTTTCACGCCAGTCCTGTTCAAATTAAAAATGCAGTTATTGCTGAAATGGCCAACCATACTAGTGAATCAAAAGATACAGATTGTTTTTCAATTCCACCTACTAGCTATGGATTAGACTATATTATAAACGGTGCTAAAACTGCGCGTGACCAAGCTGATCAAGATTTAAATGCGTATGAAGATGATTTTGTCTTGGCTAATACAGCATATGAAAGAAGTATTGAATTAAAAATAGCTCAAAGTGCTGGTAAAGCTTATACTAAAATCAAAAATAACAGAAATTAATCTGTTATTTTTTATCGTTATTTACTTTTTTGTAAAGTTGAACTTTGTTTTGATTCAAATAATTCTATAACATCTGGATTTTGATGATACTCATCATATTCTTCTTTTGTTATTGGATATTGCTGTTCTAAATCAAGTCCATTTCCAACCGAATAAGTTACAGCTGTTTCACCAGTAATTCCATTTAAATCTATTGATGAAGTTAATGCAGTTGTTCCTGTAAAAGTTTCAGTTTTTATTTGATGTTCTTCATGGATTTCAGTAGCGTCCCCTATACATCTTTGTTTTGTATATTCGCTTTTAACCTCAGCATCAAAATCAATACCATCGCCAAAAGTAGTTATCCATTGTTTTTTTTCAACAATGATTTCGTTTCCAGTACTGGTTGGTGTTTCACTTATCATTGTGTGAGTAAAACTATTTGTACTAGCATCATTAACATATCTTCCGTGTGAAGTGTTTTTACCATCTAAAGTTTTAAAAACTATTTCATGATTACTTATTGTAGCATCTAGTTCATAGCCAACTTCCTGATAATATCCTGATAATAAAACATTACCATTTTCATCTTCAAATATTTTTAAATTGCCATATTCATTAACAAATAATATTTTTGCTATTAATGAATTAGCAAATTCAGTATCAGTATTAGTTTTAATATTTTCAATTGCTTTTTCTAAATTGGCAATGCGATTACCATGTTCAATATCATTTCTCGAAATAAAACGCCCATCACTGGATAGTTCCCAATTCGGTAATTTCGTTCCAATCATTTTTTCTATTTCTGATACAGTTATACTTTTTAATTCACATTCGGATTTTAAGTAATCTAAAAATCTATTGGCTTGGTAAACAGGAATATTACATGTATCAAGTTTTCCAACAACTACCTTGATAAAACTTTGGTCAGTATGTTCTCCTCTGTTTTTTGAATATGCTGCATAAATTTTAGCAAGTTCAATACCAAAAGCTGAATAATTTGGAGAATTACCATCAACATTATAACGACTTAAACCAATTGCAATGTTTTGAATAAATTGGTCTTCTCCATATTTACCTCGTTGTAAACTATCGTATGATTGAGAAACTAGTTCACTAAATCCTTGATGATTTGGTTCATTATCTTCTTTTATTTCTTCTAGATTAATATACGCTGATGTTCTAACGTTGTCATCATTTTCAGATATTCCTTTTGTCATGTTATCTTCCTTTCTCCGTCCTTAAATATATTCTTTTATTTCCAATTTATTAAAAAATTAGCATATAGCTATTATTTAATAAATTCCATCGCTATACAAATAACGAAGAAAGCCACTCCTAGGACAGCGGTCAATCTTGTAATAAATAATTCGCTTCCACGTTCTTTGCGGTTTG
Source organism: uncultured Muribaculaceae bacterium (assembly GCA_964538005.1). Taxonomy (GTDB): domain Bacteria; phylum Bacillota_I; class Bacilli_A; order RF39; family UBA660; genus Coprosoma. Next base: position 6,761 of record CAZIDO010000012.1, on the reverse strand, counting down.
CAAATAATTCATCATTACCGCCCATAATACTACTACCGGCTGTAGCTGATTTACTACTTTGTAAAATAACAATTGCGATTAATAAAATTGATATAATAATTAATACTATTTGCATGGTTTTCCTCCCAACTTATAATAATTTACCATATTTTTAAAGAAAAAGCAACTTTTTAAGCTTTGGGTTCAATTATTGTTACAGTATAATTTGAAAAATCCACATTACTAATAAATTCTATATATTCTTCGGTATTGAAGTTTTTATACAAATCATAAATGTCGTATGGGACTTGCTTATATTCAACAATACTATTATCAATAAAGTCTGCTACGTTTTCAACATTATCGACCATTAAAATTAATCCTTTAATAGCGTCCTTAACTAGTAATTCTGTATCATCTCTATTAATGTCTCTACTATTTAAATTATTATCTATTTTACTTACAATATCTTTTTTCTCAATTACTTTTGCAATAAAACTAAGGGTGATAAAATTATCAACTGGTTCCATTATTTCTTGAATGTTACCAATAATGTTTTTATCTTTAAAAGTTTCTTCATGAAAGTCTGAAAATCCTCCAAATTTTTGATTTAAATAAGTACTTATATAAGTAACAGCTTTCATACTATCAATTTCAAAAGGAATCTTATAACTTACGGTAACTATTCTATTAGTAATATCTCTATTTATTATTTCTTCTTTTTTCCCTATTTCTTTTGGTTCATCATAGTTTTTTATAACGATTTCATTTTGATTTGGATAATCTCTATCACTGTAATAGTTTTTTATAAATTCAATTGTTTTTTCTGGTTCAATGTTTCCGGTTATAACAATTGCCATATTATTCGGATGGTAAAAAGTATTATAACAGTCATATAAAATATCTGATGTTAATGTTTTAACCCCTTTTGTATAACCAATTACTGGATAACGATGAGGATGGTTTATAAACATATTTAACATATTACTGTAGTAACCAACTGTTGTGACATCGTCCAGTTCAGCTTTGGTTTCTTGTTCAATTATTCCTTGTTCTTTTTCAATGTTTTCTTCAGTAAAATATGGTTTGGTTACACAATCTAAAAGCATTTTTAAATTTTCAAAAAAATCGGTTGGTCCTTCAAAATGATATCTGGTTTCTTTTGACGAAGTATAAGCATTACCCATGGCCCCGTGCTCTAAAAAATAAGTCATTGGGTCTGGTCCCTCTTCTTTCGCAAACATTTTATGTTCTAAAAAATGAGCGGTTCCTGACGGTATTTCAATAAATTCTTTTTTATCCTGAGGAATAAAGCAAGTAATATCATTACCAAACTTTGTCATAATTGAAGCATGAATATTGTTTCTATCTAATAGACATATATATATTTGCAAGCCATTATCTAGAGTTTCTTCATATATATCAACATTTAATCCGCTAAGGGTTTTTTTACGCATTATGACCATCCCCTTTCAAAAAGAAAATTGTATCTAAATTAATTTTATTGATAAAATTAATGACATCTGTTTTATTTACTTTATCGATATTACGAATTCTTTCTTCGTTATTATCTTGGTTATTTAAAACTTGCATGATAACGTTTTCAAGGGTTGCTTGATTATCATCTTCATTTTCTAATAAGGCGTTTTTATATAATTGTTTATTTTGTTCAATTTCTGCTTCAGTAAAATCACCTTTTTTCATATTGCTAATGATTTCCTTGATACTTGTTATTACTTCATCGTATTTGTTGGCGTCAATTCCAGCAAAGATAAAGAAAACGTTTAATGGTAGTCTTCTAGCCGTATAGACAAAATAACATAATGATTTTTCTTCTCTAATAACAGTCATTAACTTTGAACTCCACGTTGCGCCTAAAATTGAATTAAACATTAATGATACATATTTACTTTCAAAATCGGTTAAATTATCGTACTTATAGCATACTGCTAACTGACTTTGTTCAGTTTTTGATTTTTCAATTATAACGTTGGGTTCTTTTTTAAATTCGTTAAAAGTAATAGGATGATTTGGTTCACTTTTTTTGAAATCACCTTTAATTAAATTACTAAGGATTTCTTTCATTTTTTGTTCGTCAAAATTACCTGAAACAAAAACATCTAAACTATTATTAGTGAATATTGTTTCATAGTATTTAAATAATTCTTCATTGGTAATTTTTTGTGCTATATTAATATTATCATTGATATCACATTTTTCAAATGAATATATATCTGATTCATCAAAAATTCTGTGACTAGTATATTCTCTCGGATCATTTTTAATTGACCTTAAGATTTCAATATACTTACTTTTACACACTTCAAAAGTTTCTTCATCAAATTTACTATTTTCAGCATTAGGATTTAGTAAGTTATCAAAAATAAATTCTAATGTTTTTTGATTCATGCCTATTTCCGTGTATTCTTCTAGGGCATATGAAGCGATTAGGTTTATACTACGTTCTTTACCTAATACTGCTGTTTCATAGTTTATTTTTGGACTATAAAGACTTAATAAGGCTTTATTATAGTCTTTTAAATTAGGATATTTTTTGGTTGAAGATGCCAGTACTCTAATAAGTAAATTACGATATACTTGGTCTTCTCTATTGTCGTCATGACGAAAACAAAGTTGAAGATTTATTTCTTTAAACTTTTTTGTTTTAATAAAATATAAGTTGTAATTATCCATTTCATATTTGGTATAATTCATAGTTTCACCTCTTACTATATTATGCTTTTTTTTAAGGCATATATCCAATAATTATAATTCTTTTAATGTTTCAAGCGCCATTTCAATAGCTTTTCGTAAACCTTTTTCTCTTTCTTCTGGTGAAGCATGAACATCAGTTCCAATAATATCAGTAATTGTTAATATACATGCCGCATTTGTTTTAAATTTATTTGCTAAATAAAATAAAGCGTAACTTTCCATTTCACCAACCATTGGTGTTAATTCTTTTGGTAAACGATTTAAAAATTTACCTTCATCATCCATATAAGCATCAAAGCATTCTGAACAAATTACGTCGCCTACTTGAACTAAGTTATTTGTTTCTGTAGCTTTATCTATTAATTTCTGATTTAATTCTAATGATGGATATACAATGTCTAAATTTTCATTGCCTGTTGTAATATCGTAATTTGTTTCAGAATAACTACGACCAGCTATTACAAGATCAAATAATTTCATATTATGATTATAGGCTCCACAAGAACCCACTTTTATTATTGTTTTAACACCATAATAATTAAATAGTTCGTGTGCATAAATTCCCATACTTGGAATTCCCATACCTGAAGCCATTATACTTATTCTTTCGCCTTTATAATTTCCTGTATAAACTACATTGCCTCTAACTTTACTGACTATTTCATAATCATCAAAATAGTTTTCTGCTATAAATTTTGAGCGTAATGGATCGCCTGGCATAATTACTTTTTCAGCAATTTGTCCTTTTTCTGCACTGTTATGTGGTGTCATTATTTTTCCTCCCTTATTCCAAAATAGTCTGAATTATTAAATAAACCATATTTTGTGAATTTTCTGATCATTTGTTTTTGTAAAATACTGCTAGTTTTTGTTTTTATATCATGAACATCATCATTAACTGGATCAAGTAGACAAGCTTTTAATCCATAGTCATGAGCACCTAATATATCGGTTAGCATTTGATCTCCTATCATAACGGTGTTTTCTTTGGTAGCCCCAGGTCCTAATAACTCAAAGGCTTTATCAAATGCGATTGCATGCGGTTTATCGGCCCTAGCAAGCATCGGCAATTCCAATGCCTCTTTCAATGGATTAACACGTTCATGACTATTATTTGATACTAAGCAAAAGTTAAATTCTTGGCTTTTTGTCTGTAAAATTGTTTTTAATTTTTCAGGGACGTTTATTTCACCAACTTCTATAATAGTATTATCAATGTCACAAATAATATTGCTAATTCCATTTTGTTGTAATGTTTTATATAAATCTTCACCATAAATACTATGAAAATACATATCTGGAATAACCCTTTTAATGGTTTTTGCATGACCCAGCATTGCCTTAGTAAATGTTAATAACATATCAACGTTTTTGTTTGCCATATTTCCTCCTTGTTTTCCTTTTTGAAATGGTTCTGATAATTAAAAATATTAAGATCATTAGAATTGCTGCATAAACTAAAACTATTTTATTTTCACCAATATATTTGAAAACATCAAAGTTTTGTCTTTCTTTTAAAAATATATCAATAGTTTTAATTGTTTTATCATCATAAATGATTTGCAGTTTTCCTAGTTTATCACCTTTATACATTTTTGATGTAATTGTTTTTATTCCTTCATATTTGTAAGTTACATCACTTTGACTAATATTTTTTGGAACATATTCTTTAATATCTTTTTCTGGATAAAAATCTACTTCGTCATTTTTGGTATATTTTGTTTTTAATGTTAGTATTTTATCTTTTGCAGTAATTATGGTTTTATATTCATAATTATTAATAAAATAATCGTATATTGTTTTAGCGTCAGTGATATTATGCTGACCTTTTTTATCATAAGGTGCACCCGTTGTTACTAATAAAAAATTCATATTATCTATAGTGGCGATACTTGCTAAACATAGACCGGCTCCATCAGTTGTTCCGGTTTTACCCCCTAATATGTAACTCATACCATTGGATTTTTTATTAACTGAACTATTAAATGTTAATGTGCCATCAGTTGTTGTATATGATTTAGTAGTTATTATTTTTTTAAACTCTTCATTTTGTAAAGCATATTTAAACATAGCTGCAACTTCTTTAGCTGTCGAATAATTATCATCATCATCAAGTCCGATAGGATTACTAAAATGAGTATTTTTTAAATTTAATTTTGTTACTTTTTCATTCATTAATTTAACAAATTTATCCCCATTACCAGCGATTATTCTAGTTAAAGCTTGCGCCGCATCAGCGCCACTTGGTAACAGTAAGCCATACAATAAATCTTTAATGGTTACTGTTTGATTTTGTTTGAATCCTGCTGTTGCTAAACCTTGTTCCAACAAGCCTTTAAAATCATCTTTAGTTAAAATAATTTTTTTATCTAAGTTTATTTCTTTTTCTAAGACGATAGTAGCCGTCATAATTTTGGTTAGACTTGCTATTTGAACTTTATCGTTTTCATTTTTTTGATACATTACTTCATTATCTTTTGTATCGTATAATATTGCTGTCTTTGATTTTATATTTAGTTCTAAAGCATTTACATTTGTCATTATTAAAAACGTTAATAGTAAACACAAAATGTATTTTATTATGTTTTTCATTTTTTCACCTACTATAAAATTATACCATGAATTGGCAATTAATAACACTTTAACATAAGTAATGATTGTAAATAAAATGCTAAAATAAGTAATGGGCAATTTAGTGTATATTTAAATTAGTTCTTCTAATGAATATGTAGTTGTTAAAATATCATTGATACCAATATACTTTAACACAAAATTATTATTTTCTTTACAGATTATTATACCTATTGTGTTTTCGTGATCCCTTTTTTAATGTGCTCATTGACATAACCAATGTATTTTAAAGTTTGTCCAATATAATCAGCTTTAAATTCCGTTGTTTTAAGTTCAATTACAGCATAGCAATTAAATTCAACATTAAATAGTAATATATCTATTCTATGATAATAATTACCTATTTTACATTTTACTTCATTACCAAAATATAAATAACCTACGCCTAACTGTTTTAAAAAATTATCTAAATTTTCTAATATTAATTCTTTTAAAGTTTTTTCAGTCACTATAACATGTTTATTTTTTATTGGAATTAATATTGGGTCTTGAATTAAATCTTTTATTTGTAGATTTTCCTCGATAATTTTTTCTTTATTTGGTAATCTTTCATATTCTTTTGACTTTATTCTTTGACGCAGTTCTCTTACTGATAAGTTTTGGCTAACTGATATATTTATATAATAGTTGATTTCTTCTAGGTTTTCAATTGAAAGAATTTCTATATAGTGACTCCAACTCAATTGGTGCGACAGTGTCGCACCTTTTTCAACTAATATATATAATTGACGCATTCGCTTTAATCCTGTTGTTGTATATCCCTTTCCCACTTCTTTAGTTAGTCTTACTGAATAATCTTTAATTAACTCATTTCCATACTTGGCTCTTTGTTCACCTCCCTGAGCCTCAATTAATAATTGTCCCACTTCTAAATATGTATTTAAATCATTTTTGTTTTTTGAATAATCTTTTATTTTTTATAGTTTTCATTATTTATTAATATTCCTTTTACTCTAGCTTTATTTTTTCACCTCATTGGTATTATACGAGGTCTACCCACTAATTTCCTTCTTTTAGATAGAAAAAAGACACCTAAGTGTCTTATAAATATGGTTTTAAAAATTTCCCTGTATAACTTTTAGGCTCATTAATTAATTCTTCTGGTGTCCCTTCAAATATGATATTTCCACCTTCATCTCCACCTTCAGGTCCTAAATCAATAATATGATCAGCTACTTTAATAACATCTAAATTATGTTCGATAACTAATACTGTATCGCCATTTTCAACTATTCTATTTAGGATTGCTAATAACTTCCTAATATCATCACTATGAAGTCCAGTTGTTGGTTCATCTAAAATAAATAAACTTTTACCTGTTGGTTTCTTTTGTAATTCTTTCGCTAATTTAATTCTCGCAGCTTCGCCACCTGACAATGTTGGCGCACTTTGACCTAGCTTAATATATGAAAGTCCAACATCCATAAGCATTTGTA
>CAZIDO010000011.1:0-18725 GCA_964538005.1 uncultured Muribaculaceae bacterium | reverse complement strand
GAGAAAATCAAGTCTTTATATACTGTTTTTGTAATAATATACAATACATGTACACCCCCAAATTTAAGTGGTGGATTAGAAAAAAAAGAAAATATATGTCTTGGCATATATTTTCTTTGACTTTAGTTTTTATAAAATAAATTTTTATTAGTAAACCTAAAGTGTTATAAGATTAACCTAGATTGTTCAAAAAGCTGTGCTTGACTTTTTAATTAATAAAAACAATTAATTATTCCAAAACAAAAAGGCTAAAAAGCCTTTTTTAACGTGCGCCTCCACCACCAGCTGAGAAACCGCCTCCGCCAAAACCACCACCAGAGAAACTTCCCCCAGACGAAGCTGCAGATAGAGCCGTCATTGCTGCTGAAGTAGACATTGTACTGAAATGAGTTACCCAGAAAATATTGTTATATAAATAGAAATTATCTTGATACTCAATCGGATGAAAATCTTTAAATTGTTTTGCTACTTTATCAGCAATGCCAAATAATTGAGCAAAAATTAAATATTCATCCCACATATGAACTTCAATAGCCTTTTTATCATCAATTAAAGTCATATCGTTTAAGAATTGTTTTAATCCTTTTAGTTTTATTGTCTCTTCTTGAAGTTTATTAGTAAAAGTATATACTTTACGATTATTTTTGCCTTCAGTTCCTAGTTCAATATAATTGTTTTTAATTAAATAACTACGCGATCTTGTTTTAGCAGAATCCAACCAATTGTTAATTTTTTCGTATTCCTTTTCACACCATTTCTTAAAAAATTTAGGTGTTAATTGTTTATTTGCATCAGCTGCCAATAATAAAAATTCCGCTAATTCACTTTCAGTCACATCAGCAAATGTACCTAATTTATTTAAGTCTAAATAATAGTTATCATCTTTATTAAAATCAAATCTTCCACCTTCAGTTGGTACCATTGTTAATTTTTCTTCTTTAATCCATTTTAATAAGAAAGCCCCCATCAAGTTTTCTTTTTTTATTAGCCCTACTCTTTCACCAATGAAATAAGCCTGCATAATATCTTTTTTAAACGGTATATCTCTAAAATTATTAACTTTTGAAGGAATTACAAAATTAACAGTATTGTATTTGTCTTGTTTTCGGCTATAAGAAATTCCGATAGTTATAAATGCCGCAACTATAGCGCCAAAAATTAAAACTGGGAAAAGAAAGTTTTCTTGTTCTTCATAAGTCGCACCATCTAAAGCATCTTTAGCTACATCGGTATAACTCCCTTCTTTAATTACTGACAAATTAAAAGTATTTTGAGGGAACCCAACTACTACTACCACATATTCACTTGTATCTAATGGTCTTGTACTATTGAATTTTACTTTACCAGCAACTATTTCATTCTTGCTTTCAAAACCATATGAACTATATTTAACATCATTTAATGATTGATCAGCTTCAATTGTTAAATTAAATTCATTCGGTGATTGTTTCATATTCTGTGGTAAAAAAGCAAAATATATTATTTGATTGGCGTCATATTGCCAAACTAAATTATTAACGGTATATGTTACGGTATATGTATGTAGGCCATACTCAACTCCCCAACATAGTTCCAAACCATTATCAGTGGGATTAATACCATTTTTATAAGCTTTTTCTTCCTTGCTAGCATTAACATTCCAACTGTCTAAAGCTTGATAATTTTTTTTATCCATTTTAACATTAAAATTAGTAATAGTTCGCTCATCCATTTGGCCAAAAGAATGATATATTTCTGTCCCCTCATCGACATCCATATTCCAGACTTCAGTTACATGACCATTACCATTTTCATCAATTTTGACAGTAGTATCAATACTATTTATAGTTGTAGCCTTAACATTACTAATAAAACAAAAACTAAATATAAACATTAATACCATTAATATTTTCTTAGACATTTTATCCCTACTCTCTTCTTTTATTTTAACATAATATAAAAGAAAAAGTTCAAATTAATTGAACTTTCCAATAAAATATTTCTTCTTGCCACGACGAATAACCAATATTTCTTTGTCTATAGCAAAATCTTTAGTAATGATAAAATTTTCATCCATTATTTTTTCTTCATTAATAGTAATACTACCAGCATTAACAAATTCTCTAGCTTCTCTTTTGCTTGAAGCAATATTACCATTTACTAATAAATCGATAATATTAGTCTCTTTAGTTTCAATATCAAAAGTTGGTACTCCTTTAAAGCCTTGAATTATTTCATCTTTAGTTAAACATTTAATATGTCCGCTAAATAAAGATTCACTAATTCTAATAGCTTTTTCACATTCTTCTTTTCCATGTAAGAAAGTTACTACTTCTCTAGCTAAAATTTTGCCAGCTTCCCTTAGTTCAGGATGTTCATGATGCCTTTTTTCAACTTTATTTATTTCTTCTGGAGTTAAAAACGTATACACTTTTAAATAGCTAATGACCATTTCATCTTCAGCATTTAAGAAATATTGATACATTTCATATGAAGAGGTTTTATTGATGTCTAACCACACTGCATTCCCTTCACTTTTACCAATTTTTTTACCTTCTTTAGTAGTAATTAATGGCATTGTAAAAGCATATGCTTCTTTTCCAGTTTTCTTTCTAATTAAATCGACGCCAGCAGTTACATTACCCCATTGATCAGAACCGCAAACTTGCATCGTACAATTTTTATTTTCATATAACCATAGAAAGTCTAAGGCTTGCATAATCATGTAAGAAAATTCTGTATAAGTAATTCCGCTATCTAATCTACGACTTATAATATCTTTATTAAGCATATAATTAATACTAAAATATTTACCATAGTCTCTTAAAAAATCTATAAAGTTAATATCTTTGGACCAATCATAATTATTAACCATTTCATATCCAAAGATTCCTTGAATTTGTTTTTTCAAAGCTTCATAATTTTCATTTATTTTTTCTTTGGTTTGCATTTCACGTTCAGAAGTTGGTCTAGGGTCCCCAATCATTCCGGTTGCTCCACCAACTAATAAAATAGGATGATGTCCACCTATCTCTAATCTTTTAGCCGTTAGCATTGAAGATAAATGACCAATATGTAGGCTATCGGCTGAAGGATCAGTTCCCCAATAAAAGGTCATTCCACCTTCATTTATTTTCTTTTCTAAGCCTTCTCCTGCTTCGTCTTTAATTAGGCCACGCCATTTTAATTCTTCATATAAATCCAATTTATTTCTCTCCTTTATCACATTTGCAATCGTCACCACAATCACAATGATTGCCACAATTACATTCAACATGGGTAACTATATCCACACCATTACTAGTTCCAATTCTAGTTGCTCCAGCTTCGATTAAATCATGCATTTGTTTATAAGTTTTAATTCCACCTGATGCTTTTATTTCTAAAACATCATTTTTATATATTTTAATTAAATTAATGTCTTCTATAGAAGCTCCTCTTTCGCCGAAACCTGTAGAAGTTTTAATAAAATTAACAAATGTTTCATTACATATCTCTGTCATTTTAATTATTTCATCTTTAGTTAATAATGATGTTTCAATAATTACTTTTAAAGTTTTACCTTCAATACTATCGCGAACCATTTCTATTTCTCTTTTAAGATAGTTATATTCCTTATCTTTTAAAGCGCCTACGTTAATAACCATGTCTATTTCATCAGCACCTAGTTCAATAGCGTCTACCGCTTCAAACGATTTAGTATTAGGGGTATTCATTCCTAATGGAAACCCAATCACTGTACAGACTCCAACATTACTGCCCTCTAATAATTCTTTAGCTAAACTAACATATGTAGGATGAACACAGACGGTTTCAAACCCATATTCTTTGGCCCCTTCACATAATTTTGCAATGTCCTCACTAGTTGCATCCATTTTTAAATTTGTATGATCAATATATTTTCCTATTTCCATATTATTCCTCCTATAATTAAAAAAATACTATTAATATAAGGACGGATAATCCGCGGTACCACCTTATTTCATAGTATTTATGCTCTTTATCATATAACGGTGATTACCCGACTTGACTCCAAATATGTAATTCATTATTTAACCTTGGTTAGTTTGCATTAAACACTAACTTTCTAATTACTAGTTAAATAACTACTCGGTATTTTTCTCAATCAATTAATAAAACTATAACATAACTATTTTGTTTCGTCAACTTTTTTAAACACAAATACTTTACTTACGACATAATTCATGACCACTACTACTATTTGGACTAATACTTTAGCAAGGCCATCATTCATATGCATTAAACTAAATAAAACATACATCAATCCCATATCAACTAATAATGAGGCGAATCTTGAACCAACAAAATTAATAGTTTCTTTGACTTTATGTTCTCCTTCAGTTTTACTTTTAAAAACAAAAATTCTATTAGTAATATATGCAAATATTACCGCACATATCCATGATAAAACATTGGCTATCTGAATATCTAAATCACTTTTAGCTGAAAATAATGTATTAGCAAATAATAAATATGACCCTAAACTAACGATTGTAGTAAATCCGCCTATTATTAAATAATTAATTATTTCTTCATATTTAAAATATAATTTTTTAATTTTTTCTATCATTTTTCTTTTCCTTATTATCTATTATTTCTCTAGCAATATAAATTGGTCTTCTTTTAGTTTCAACATAGGTTCTAGCTAAATACTCACCTATTATTCCAATACATAGTAATTGAAGCCCACCTATTAATAAAATTAATACAACAATAGTTGCATATCCAGGAATAGCGACCCCAAAGAATAATTTTTGAATAACAACCATGATTAAGTAAAGTAACGAGAAGAACGCTGCTAAAATACCTGATAAAGTAGCAATTCTAAGCGGTGCGGTTGTAAATGAAACAATTCCTTCGATAGCGTATTTAAATAGTTTCCAAAACGACCATGAAGATGAACCTACTGTTCTTGTTTCTACTTCATATGGCATGTAATAATTATTAAACCCTACCCACGAAAATATTCCTTTTGAAAAGCGATAATATTCTTTCATTTCTAATACCGAATCAATCATACTACGTCTAAATGTCCTAAAGTCACTAGCGCCAGTTACAAATTCTATTTCGGACATTTTATTGATTAATTTATAAAATCTATTTTTAAAGAAGGTTAGTAATCCACTTTCTTTTCTTTGTTCTTGATAAGCAACAACTGAATCATATTCTGGATGGTTGTCCAAAATATTGACCATGTTAACAACATATTCTGGTTTTTGTTGTAAATCAACATCAATTATAGTTACATAGTCACCTGTAGTTTGTTGTAGGCCTGCATACATTGCTGACTCTTTTCCAAAGTTTCTTGAAAAACAAACTACTTTAATATTTTGGCTTGAAGTATTTGCTAACTCTCTTAAACGTTCCATTGTACTATCTTTACTGCCGTCATTGACAAAAATAAGTTCATAGTCATAAGATTGTTCTTTAAAAGCTTTATCTACTACTTCTGCAAATAATTTAACGTTACCTTCTTCATTATAACAAGGAACGACTAAAGATAACTTCATAATATACCTCTTTTCATCTTTTTAAATTATAGCATATTTTGTCGAAATAAAAAAGTGTTACTAAAATGATAACACTTTTAGCTGTCAAGCATTTCGGTACAAGCATCAGTTCCCCCACAACTATCCTGATATTCATATTTATATTGTTTATTAGCCGCATCGTAAGTTATTTTAACACATCCTGTCATTAATGTACCAGTTACAGGGTTCTTAATATCTTTATTAATTGCTAAATAACCTTTTTCTTTTAAACAAGCAATAGTTTTGTAGGTAATCGCTCCATTAGTTGTGGTTAAAGTAGAATTATAATCAGTACTCCATCTTTTAGTAGCATCAATTATTTGTTCTTTGTTTTCTTTGTAAGTTTTTTCTTTTGAATTATTTATCGAATCTTGTATCATCGGAAAAACAATGGTAGCAATGACTGCTAAAAGTATAATAACAGTTAATAATTCTATTAAAGTAAAGGCGTTTTTTTTCATAATATCTCCCCTTAGTCTAAATAAATTATACCCTTTTAATCTATTAAAAGTCAATAAAAAACTGATTAGTTATCAGTTTCTTTGTCTTTAATTCCTTCTAAAATTTCTTCTATTTTGTGACCATATTCAATTGAATCGTCATACACAAAGCTAAGTTCTGGAATTTGTCTAATATCTACTCTATCTCTAAGTTCATGTCTAATGAATCCACTAGCACTTTTTAAAGCTTTTAAAGTGTCATCTTTTTTACTATCATCCAAAACAGTAAAATATATTTTAGCAAAACCTAAATCACTAGTTACTTTAGCATCAGTAATAGTAACAAAATTAATATCTTTGTTTTTAACATCAGTAGCAATTATATAACTTATTTGTTCAATTAAGGCATCTGCTATTCTTTCAGTTTTAATACTCATAATATCCCTCCTTAAGGTATTTCTATTATAACATTTTTCTAAAAAAAAAGCGATTATTATCGCTTAATTTCTACCATCTCATATGATTCAATTACATCGCCTTCTCTAATATCATTAAAGTTTTCGATTGTAATACCACATTCAAAGCCCTTTTTAACTTCTTTAACTGTATCTTTTTCACGTTGTAATGAACTAACTTCACCATCATAAATAACAACGCCTTCTCTAATTATTCTAGCTTTACTATTACGTTTGATAATTCCATCAGTTACCATTGAACCAGCAATGTTTCCAACTTTTGAAAATTTGAAAATTTGTTTAATTTCTGCACTACCTAAAATTTTCTCTTCAAATTCTGGATCTAACATTCCTTTCATCGCTGCTTCCATTTCTTCAACGATTTTATAAATTATATCATATAATCTAATTTCAACACCGTTCTCTGCTGCTTTATCTTTAATATTATTAGTTGGTCTAACATTAAAACCAATAATAATAGCGTCTGAGGCATTTGCTAATACTATATCGCTTTCAGTAATTGCTCCAACACTACTACGAATGACATTAACCCTAACACCTTCAACATCTAATTTTGCTAATGAATTTTTAACAGCTTCTGCACTACCGTTAACATCAGCTTTAATAATAATGTTAATTTGTTTTAAACCATCACCTATTTTGGCAAATAAATCATCTAATGATACTGCTGATTTTTGATATATTTCTTTTACTCTAGCTTTATTTTTACGTTCTTCTGCAATACTTCTAGCTTGTTTTTCTGATTCAAAAGCCATAAATTTATCACCTGCTGCTGGTACTTCATTTAAACCGGTAATTTCTACTGGTTGTGATGGATAAGCTGCGGTAATTTCTTCACCCTTATCATTTTTAAGAGTTCTGATTTTACCACAAGCTGAGCCAACAACTACAGGATCTCCTAATCTTAAAGTACCGTTTTGAATTAAAACAGTTACAATTGGACCCACTTGTTTATTTAGTCTTGATTCAACAACTGTCCCAATTGCATATCTATTAGGATTAGCTTTTAATTCTTCCATATCTGAAACTAATAAAATATTTTCTAATAAATCTTTAATACCTTCTCCATTTGCAGCTGAGATTTTAGTAAATATATAATCTCCGCCCCATTCTTCAGGCATTAAACCATATTCAGATAATTCGGTCATAACTCTTTCAGGATTAGCACCTGGTTTATCCATTTTATTAATTGCAACTAAAATAGGAACACCTGCTGCTTTAGCATGGTCAATAGCCTCTTTAGTTTGTGGCATAACTCCATCATCAGCCGCTACAATAATAATTACAATATCTGTAATACTTGCACCTCTGGCACGCATTTCAGTAAAGGCTGCATGGCCTGGAGTATCGATAAAGGTAATTAAACGATTATCACAAGTTACTTGATACGCTGATATAGCTTGAGTGATTCCCCCAGCTTCAGTTGAAACAACATCGGTTCTTCTAATTGCATCAAGCAAAGTAGTTTTACCATGATCAACATGGCCCATAATTGTAACTACTGCTGGTCTTGTTTTTAAATCTTGTTCATTATCAATTACTTCATATTCTTCAAAGTTGGTTACATCAGCACTTTCTTCTTTTTTTAGTTCTTTGTTATAATCAACAATCAATATTTCGGTATTTTCATAACTAATTGGACTATTGATAGTAACCATCATTCCTAAAGCAAACAACTTTTTAATTAGTTCTGAACTTGGAACACCTAATTGTTCTGCTAAAGTACCGATAGTCATATTTTCTTTATATAAAACTACATTTTCATTTTGAGCTGGTGCATTACTTTGTAATTTTTCTTTGCTTTTATACATAGCTTTTTTCTTTTTAGCTAAGTCTTCTTTATTTGGTTTTTCATCTTTTTTAGGTTCAACCTTTTTAGGAGTTTCAGCTTTTTTCTCGGTCTTAGCTTTTGGAGTAGTTTTAGGAACTACTACTTTCTCCGCATATGCCTCTTCTATTTCTTCATCAGTTTCTAAGTTATTATCCAATAAAACAATGGCTTCTTCATCCAACATATCGTCACCGTTGCTAATTTCAAGACCTAATTCTTTGGCTTTAGCAACAATGCTTTCTACTGTTCTATTAACGTCTTCAGCATATTCTAATACACTCATCATAATAAGCACCTCCATCTATTAAATTATTTTTTTTAAGTTTTCGTACACTTCATCAGGTACTATGGTTTCTAATTGTTTATTTAAAACTTTTGATTTTTGAGCTTTTTCAAAAACTGCTAAATCTTTTTTTAAATAAGCCCCCCTACCATTAACTTTACCAGTCGCATCAACGACTACCCCATCTTCGGTTTTAACAACACGAATAAGTTCAGCTTTAGGATATTTTTCACGAGTAACTACACACATACGCATTGGTATTTTTTTTAATTTCATTAATCTACAATACTTATGCCAAGTTCACGAGCTTCAGCATAAGTTTTTACATCAATTCTATAATGAGTTAAACGTGCGGCTAAACGTACGTTAAATCCTTTTTTACCAATTGCTAGTGATAAGTTATCATCGTCAACAACAACTAAAGCTTCTTTTTTCTTATCGTCAGTGATAAATACATGTAAGTTTTTAGCAGGACTTAAAGCATTTTCAATAAATCTAGCTTCATCTTTGTCATAAGGAACAACATCAACTTTTTCCCCACCTAATTCATCGATAATACGATTGATACGACTTCCACGTTCACCAATACAAGCACCTACTGGATCAACACTTGAGTTTTCTGAGTAAACAGCTATTTTAGTACGGTTACCAGCATCTCTAGCCACACTATATACTAAAATAATACCTTCGTTGATTTCTGGAATTTCTAATTCAAATAGTCTTTTTACAAATCCATAATGACTTCTTGAAAGTAAAATAAGAGGTCCTTTTGAATTGTTTTCAACTTTACTAATATATACTTTAATACTAGTACCCATTTTAATTGTTTCGCCTGGAATAATTTCTGTTTTAGGTAAAATACCTTGAGTACGTCCTAAATCAACATAGTAATTACGAACATCTTCCATAGCTACATTTCCAACAACCATTTCATCTTGTTTTTCAGCAAATTCATTATTGATTAATTCTCTTTCAGCCTCTCTGATTTTTTGAACAATTACTTGTTTAGCTGTAGCCGCTGCTACACGTCCAAAATCGTCAGGTGTAACTTCTTCTTCGATTGTTTCATCAATTTTAATTCCTGGAACTATTTTTCTAGCTTCCTCTAAAGTAATATGAATACGATCATCAAAGTAATAATCTTTTTCTACTTCCTCTTCATTACCTTCTTCATCAGTAATGGTTTCCATTTCATATTTTCCTTCTTCTTTTTCCCATTCTTCATTTAAAACAACTGTTTTATAAGAGAAGATTTTAATAACGCCAGTGTCACGATTAATATCAACACGGACATTAGATAATGAATGGTAGTTCTTTTTATATGCTGATGTTAAAGCGAGTTCCATTGCATCAAAAATAAGGTCTGTATCGATTCCTTTTTCATTTGCTAAAGCTTCTACTGCAGCTTTGAATTTTTTTCCATCCATCTTATTCACTTCCTTTCTCTTTTGAGCACACGTCTAAAACGTAGCTTTCACTTATTAAATCAGCTTCGTCTAAAAGCGGATTAACAATTTTATTAACTGCTAAGCAGTCATTAATGTTTATATATCCTTCTTTATCAATAATTACAGTTAAAGTATTTACTTTTTCTTCTTTACCATATGTAACTTCATCTAAGATATATCCACCTTCTTTAATAGCGTCTTCTAATAAGTCTCTTACTTTTTCTTCTATCATATACCCTCCTACTAAATTAAAGAGTGGGATTGCCCACTCTTTTGTTATACGCGTTGTCAAGTACATTATATCATAAATATATTATTTTTGACTACCCTTTTATTCAAATATATCCATATTTTATGTTCGTTTTAACCAAATTAGAACAAATTTAATGGTTTATTTTTAATAATTTAACAAAATTACCGTCTTCAATTATTGTCACTCTACCTTGAATAGTATCTGCGTCTACTGTTAAATCACTAGCACCTACACCTTTTTTAAGCAATAATTCAATATGATTTGTTTCACTAACTAATGAATTAATAAATAGGATTATTTTTAAACAAATTATGATATAATAGAAAAAGGAGATGATAAATAATGGTTACAACCGAAAAAGATAATAGATTAGCTAATATATTAAGAGGAATAGCTGTAATTATTCTTTACTTTGGAGTTAGTCAATTTAAAGCAGTTCCATTACAATTATTAAATATTGATTATGCAGCTTGGTCAGAACTAGCAAGAAATATCTATGTATTTTTCGTAGAAATAATATTAATAAGTTCCATTATTTTTATATTTAGAAAACAATATATCAAAGCTTGGCAAGATCTTAAAAAAAATCATCGGGAATATTTCAGTAAATATATTAAAGTTTATTTAATTGCAGCCATCGCCATGATGGTAGCTAATTCAATGATTTCTTTCTTAGGTGGCAGTATGTCAGGCAACGAAACAGAAATTAGAAATCAATTTGCTCAAAACCCAATATATATTTATTTATCCTCTGTTTGTTTAGCACCACTCCTTGAAGAAAGTGTCTTTAGACTAGGATTTAGAAATATCTTTAAAAATAATATACTGTTTGTTTTAGTTTCCAGCATTATTTTTGGCGGATTACATTTACTTAGTGGATTCTCACTAGAATTAGTTGCTCTATATTTAATTGCCTATTGTAGTTTCGGCGTAGCCTTCTCATACATGTTAATTAAAACGGATAATATTTTAGTTCCAACAGGTTTTCATATAATGCATAATGGTATTTTAATGTCCCTACAGTTCTTTTTACTAATCTTTAGTTAAAAGGCTTGGGACTTTTTTTCTTTTATGATAAAATTATACTAGGTGATTAGCATGGCGAAAAAGAAGAAAAAGAAATTTGGTCTTATTAAATTTTTATTTGCAATAATTGTTATCATAAGTTTAATATACTTATACGGAACATATGTTGAACCCAAAAATATTATAAACCATGAATATAAAGTAGCCAATGAAAATATCACCGAAAATTTTGAAGGCTTTCAAATAGTCCATTTAAGTGATATTCACTATGGACGATTATTTGAACAAGAAGATTTAAAAAAATTAGTTAAAAAAATAAATAATCTAGAACCTGACATTGTCGTTATTACGGGAGACTTAATTGATAAAGATACCAAAATGACAACTAGTATGGCTAGTATAATTAGTAAAGAATTAAATAATATTGAAACTACTAGTGGTAAATACATTATTAACGGTGAGGATGATATTAAATTTGATGAATGGCATAATATTGTTCAAAACAGTGGATTCACTGATTTAAATAATAATTATGACACGATATATAAAAATGGATATGAAAATATTTTAATTGCCGGACTTAGTTCATTTAGTGATAAAGAATCAATAATAAATAAAAATCAAAAAACTGGGAACTATTTAAATTCTTTTGAAAAAGATGGCCCAATTTTCAAAATATTATTAATGCACGAGCCTGATTATTTAGATGAATTAAAAGATAATCCTTATGATTTAGTATTAGCTGGTCATTCTCACAATGGAGGAGTTAATATTCCATTTATAGGACCAATCAAAAAAAATGAAGGTGGAACTAAATACTATAATGGATATTATAAAGTTAACAATGCTGACTTATATGTATCTAATGGTATTGGAGTTGCCGATTATAATTTTAGATTATTTAATACTCCCTCTTTCAATATTTATAGATTAGTAAAATAGGATAATTCCTATTTTTTATTTAATTGAATACGGGAAAGAAGCAGTTCCTAATCCAAGCAATATTGTAGAAGATTTTAAAAATACAGTTGTGAAAATAGCCTTAGTTGATGATGGGGCACTAATACTCCCTCTAAATTGCAAGTCTTTGTATTAAAACGCCTTTCAAAAACCGACAGTTTTTTGTACTAAATTATGTAGCATTACACATAAGCAAAAGTTCTACATAAACTAAAAAAGAGTTTTTCACCCTTTCAGTATATCTATTTATATATTCATTTTTACAATCATAATTTGGAAAACATAATACATAGTCAATTGCCTGTTAATCTAAAATAGACGAATATCTTGTTTATTCCAAGTCAATAATATTTTGATATTCAGCGACCAAAGTACTTTTACCAATACCCGCAAATCCATTAATAATTACACTTCGTTTTTTAATAAGTTTAACCACATTTTCAACATGATGGGTATTGGGAAACATATCCACCGGTTGAACTTCTTCAATGTTATAATCATTACCTAAAACCCTTAAATCTCTAGCTAAAGTAATTGGGTCACAAGAAACATAAACTATTTTACTTGGCTCAATATTCAAGATATCGTTAATAGTTTTCTCATTTAATCCACTTCTAGGCGGATCAACTACCACAATATCAGCTTGTAATTTATCTAAATTATTAGCAACATCACCACAAATAAACTTAACATTTGAAATGTTGTTTACTTTTTTATTTTCATTCGCACATTTAATAGCTTCCTCATTGACTTCAATCCCTATTACCTCTTTAAAATTCTTAGCTAAAAATAAACTAATCGTTCCTGTACCACAATACAAATCTAAAACTTTTTTATTTTCGTCTTTTCCTAAATAATTTAAAACTGTGTCATATAGTTTTTCCACCATGTATTTATTAACTTGAAAAAATGATTTCCTGCCAATCTTAAAAGTCAAATCTTTTATTTTGGTATTTATAAACTCTTCCCCATAAACTAATTCATTACTTAAATAAATAGAACCGCATAAATTTTTAATTGGATTAATGTCCATATAACCTTTAATAATAATCATAATATTATCAAATTCTTTAATAATAATCTCTGTTACTTTACTTAAATCTAATGTATTTAATTTTTCAATTAATTCATTTACTTTATCACTAACCAATTCACATTTTTTAATAGCTAAAAAATCATTAGTATGAACTTTATGATATCCAACATACTCATTTACTTTCAATGTTATTTTATTACGATAACCATTAATGTTATCACTAGGAATAATTGGTAATACTAAAGGTTCTAAATTACCAAACCTTTTTAAAACTTCTTTAACATTATTTTCTTTATATTCTAATTGTTTTAAATAATCTAATTGTTTTAAAGTACATCCACAGTTTAAATAAGGACATTTTGGTTGAACACGATCATTACTTGTAATTTTAAAATCGATTATTTCACCTTCACTATATTTCTTCTTATCCTTAGTTATTTTGATTAAAGCTTCTTCGCCAACTAAAAAATTAGGAACAAAAACAACTTTTCCATTTATTTTAGCAATTCCTCTTCCTTGATGATCTAATTTTTCACATTTTACTTGTTCCTGCATATCAAATCTCCTATAAAAATTATAACATAATTTGGTTAATTTCGGTCATAATAAAAGCATGAAAGACGTGATTTTATGAAACCAATCGATATTAAAGCCGAGACAGTAGTTAACAAAATTAAAAAGTCTTATGGTAACAGCGGGGATTTAAACACTCGTCTTATTAGCGTTGGTAAAAGCAAAATAGGTGTTCTATTTATGGAAAGCTCAAGTGCTACAGCCAATATAAGTGACTTCATCATTAAAGGTATTGATTTTATTACTAACGATAAAAATATTTTTAATGATTTATATAATAATTTAAAAAATAATATTTTTAATGCTCAAGTAATAACAACTAAAGATTTTGAAGAATTTCCATATTTTATTTCAGCCGGTTTTACAATTATTGTTGTTGACGGTAGTACTGAAGCTATTGTTATGGAAACCAGAGCCCCACTTGACCGTGGAGTCACTGAATCTACTAGCGAACCACTTTTAAGAGGTCCGAAAGATAGTTTTACCGAAAGCCATGCTAAAAACTTAGGCTTAATCCGTAAAAGAGTTAAAGATGAAAACTTATGGTTTGATGAAATAAAAGTTGGAAGAAGAACTAAAACTAGAGTTAGCATCGCTTATTTAAATGATGTCGTTGACAAAAAAGAAATTGAAAAAATTAAAGATAAATTACAAGCTATAAACGTTGATGGAATTTTAGATAGTGGTAATCTTCGTGAATATTTAAGCAACCAAAAATCTTCATTTCCACAAATTTTAAGCACTGAAAGACCTGATTTATCTTGCCAAGCTTTACTAAATGGTAAAATAGTTATTTTAGTCGAAAATACACCTTTTGTTTTAATTTTACCAAGTGTTTTAACAGACTTCTTACATACAGCTGAAGATCAATATCAAAAACCATTTAATATTAGCATCACTCGTCTATTAAAAGTTTTAGCCCTTTTTATAACATTATTTACTCCAGCTATTTATATAGCTATCACAACCTTTGATCAAACTGTCGTCCCAGATAAATTACTAATATCCCTGGCCGTCCAGCGCGAGGGAGTCCCTTTTCCAACGGCTTTTGAGGTTATTTTGTTAATGACTATTTTTGAAATTTTAAGGGAGAGCGATATCAGATCGCCTGCTAATATGGGAGCATCAATGAGTATCGTTGGAGCTTTAGTTTTAGGTCAAGCTTCGGTTGACGCTGGTATAGTTTCACCTATTGCCGTTATTGTCATTGCAATCACTTCAATTAGTAGTTTGATTTTCAACGATGCTGACTTTATTAATGGCATTAGAACTTGGAGATTAGTCTTTATTTTAGCTGCAACTTTCTTTGGAATAATTGGTTTAGTAGCAGCTGTCCTTTGTTTTGTTATTAAATTATCATCATTAGAAACATTTGGAGTGAGCTATTTATCGCCTTTCAGTCCTTTTAGCCAAACTGGTCAAAAAGATGCAGTGCTTAGATTTCCATTGCCGAAAATATTTAAAAGACCCGACTATATAAATAAAAAAAATATCACTAAACAAGGAGGTAAACATGAAAAATAAATTATTAATTGTTTTACTTTTTTGCTTAACACTATGTGGCTGTGGAAACTATCGTGAGTTAAATGATGTTGCTATTATAACTGGAGTCTCAATTGATAAAGCCGAAGATGGAACATATCAAGTAGGCTTCTTGACTGCAAACTCACCGAAACAGCAAACAAGCAGCAAAGAAGGAGAAGCACAAACAACAGTCTATAGTGCGACTGGTGACACCTTATCAGCAGCGGCTAAACAAATTGATTTTAAAAATCCCAAAAAATTATATTTTGGGCATATAAATGTCGTAATTATTTCTGAAGAAATTGGTAAAGATGGATTTCTGGAAATTGCCGATTGGTTACTCAGGTTTCCAGAAACTAGAAAACAATTTTTCTTGCTGCAAGCTAAAAATACAAAAGCCGAGAATATTTTAAAAATTGTGTCGCCTTTAGAATCATTCCCGTCACAAAACATTGCCGCTTTACTTGAAAATACCCGCGATACTCAGTCAATAACAACAGCTGTAGACTATAGCTCATTTATTGAAAATGTCTTGACTGCTGGAGCAGATCCTATCTTACCAGCCATTACTATTTATGGTGATGTTAAGAAAGGCAGCAGTGGGCAGAACATTCAAACAACTGAACCGAATACATATTTAAAATTGGAAGGTCTTGCATTATATCGTGATGACAAATTTGTTGACTACGCCGATTCTGAAGAAAGTCAGTCTATAAATATATTGAACGGCAATGCCAAAGAAATTAAAACTGTTTTTGAATATCAAGAAGAAAAAGTAAGTTTCAATGCTGGTACTGTAAAAACGAAAACAAAACTTAAAAGCCCAACCACAATAGAAGTAAATATTACTGGCCAAGGGTTTATTTCTGAAATAAACTCTAATACGGCGTTAGAAAAAACAGAAGTAATTAAAGATTTAGAAAAAGCTTTAAATAAAAAAATATATAAACAATTAAATGAAACAATTAAAAAAATGCAAAAGGATTTTCAATGTGATGTTTTTGCTTATGGAAACAAAATATATAAAAAGTATCCTAAGGAATGGGATAAAATAGAAAATAAATGGCATGAAAAATATTTTAAAGAACTAAAAGTAACTGTAAATGTTGATTTTACTATTAGCTCTCCTGGTTCTTTAGAACAAACAATGAAGGAGGTTAAAAAATGAAAATAACTTCTTTAGAATATAATAGCCTTTTATGGTTTATTATGAGGGCAAGTTACATCGGTCTTAGCCTCAGTAATTTAATTTCTATTACCAAACAAGACTCTTGGCTTAGTGCCTTAATAGCACTTGTAATAAGCATTATTCCATTATTACTATTTTTTTATATTAGAAATTATAAAAACGAAATGAATATCGCCCAATTAAATGAATTCATTTTTGGAAAATTCGGAAAATTTTTAAATATTTTATTAGCATTTGGTGGTCTCTTCTTCATTCAAATGGCCTTCATAGACTTAACTCATTTTGTCAATACACAATTTCTATTTAAAACTCACATATTCTATATTGGCAGTTGTTTTCTTATTCCAATTATTTACGCATTATTTAAAGGATTAAAGTCTATTGCCAGGACAAGTTTAATGGTTTTCTACTTCGTTATTATTACCATAGTTTTTATTATAGTAGGCGTTAGTGGTGGTATTAATTTAGACAATTTAAAACCAGCATTCCAACATGATACTTTATCCCTTTTACATGGAAGTATAATTATAATTGCTTATAATGTATTACCACTAGTATTTTTACTAATAATCCCTAAAAATAATATTGCTAATTATAAATCAAAAAAATCAATAGTATTTTATTTATTAGCTTTATTATCATTAATTAATGCTGCCTTTATAACAATTGCTGTTTTTGGCGTTGACTTATCACTTTTATATAAATATCCAGAATTTCAATTACTTAAAAAAGTTGAAATAGGTGAATTTGTTGATCGTTTAGAAAGTGTTCTATCTTTAGAATGGATTGTTGCATTATTTGTATTAATAACCTTTGGTCTATACTTTGTTACTCAAACCTTAAAACAAACATTTAAATACAAAGAAAAAACAAACAAATTCATTATTATCATTGTTTGTTTGATTTTAATAATTGGTAATCAATATTTATTTACTATGGATGCCTCAGCAAATAATTTTTTTAAAGGTCCAATGCTGATTATAATGTTTTCCTTTTTCTTCTTTATTCCCCTGTTAATTTCAATAGGATGCAAATTAAAGGGACTTAATAATAAGAATCGCCGCCGAAACAACCATCACTAAGATTAAAACAGTAATAATAATAACATTAAATGTTTTAGCTTTATGACTTTGTTCTCCATCAACGAAATCAGCTTTATTAAGTTTCAAGCTTGAAGTAAAGAAAGATCGATCATAAGTAGGTTCATTCCTACTTATTTTTGTGATTTCAGGCCCCTTTTCATGTTCTAAAAATTCTTTAACATTTTTAATTTCGCCTACTTTAGTATCATCAGACCTTAAGTCACTAAGTAAGTCTTCTGCTAAATCTAAGTCATTTATTTTATTTAACATACTCGTACTAGTAATGGTATGAATTAAATCTTTTAAATCATCCTCATCACCATCTTCATAGTAATCTTCTTTTTTAAGTTCTTTTCTTAAATCAATGTTTTTTAAAATATTATATTGAGTATTTTTTAGAACTCTTTCTTTATCGTCTGGTTCTTTATTTTCTTTAGCTTCTTTTAAAATGTCACGAATGTCATAGTTTTTTTCTTCTAATTCAGGAAATCTTCTTCTATGAGTTTCTGGTTCTTTAGGAGTACGATGTTCCTCAGTTATTTTACGATATTGTCTTTCTTTTTGATAATTTTCTCTATTTTGTAACATTTCTTTTACTTTAGTAATATCAACTTCATTTGCGTTGTCAATAGCCGCAATGCCCTCGATATTAGTATACTTACCATAGGTATAAATTTCCCCATATAAGTCTTTGTTACGGTTACTACGTGATTTAGCTCTTGGACTTTCATCAGGTTCATAGTATTTTTCCATTCGTGTTGGCATCGAACCACCTCTAGAATAATCATACCACATTTTAATTTTTTTTTAAACTCTATACTTGCAATTTACATGGTTTTTATCTATAATTGTAGAAGGAGGAATATTATGGAAAAAGTTATACTTGATAAAGATTTATGCATTGCCTGTGGTTCTTGTGTAGCCATCTGTCCAAACCATTTTAACTTTGGTGATGATGACCTAGCAGAAGTAACAAATGATGAAGTAAATGATGATGTTAGAGACGCTATGGAAGCCTGTCCAACTGAAGCAATTACAATTGAAGAAAGCGAAGAAGACAAATAAGTCTTTTT
>CAZIDO010000010.1:0-19200 GCA_964538005.1 uncultured Muribaculaceae bacterium | reverse complement strand
AAAAAGCTTTAGCGCTAGGTTTTGTTTTAGGACTTATTTCGATTTTAATCATTGTCTTACCAATTTTATTTAGTTTTATTAAAAGTTATTGTGGCTATCACAATTTCAAAGTAAGACGTGATGGCAATGACATAAAATTATCTTACGGTCTATTTACAACGTATAAGTATAATTTACCTATCAATCGTATTAACGCGGTTATTTTAAGACAAACTTTGCAAGCCAGAATTTTAGGTTATACGCAAATAGAAGTAGTGAATGCCGGATTAGGTTCTGAACAAGAAGAAAAAACTATTATCAGTTTATATGTAAAGGATGAAAATAAAAACATAATTTTAAATGAAATTATTCCCGAATATAAAAATGAAATCACTTTAAATAGTCAACCAACAAATGCTTTAAGCCATTATATTAGTGGTAAGTCACTTTTAATAGTAATCGCTCTTTGTGCCGCCCCATTTACTTATTATTTAACTTTATTGACAATTCCATTACTTATTTTAATTGCTTATGGACAATATAAGTTGAAGAAAATAGGTTGTGATAAGAACATGTTAGTTATTCAAAATTGTTTAATTAATAAAAAAACATATTTCTTAAAATTAGAAAAATTAGAAATAATTAAAATCGAAAGACATTTGTTAAGTTTTATTTTTAATACATATTCATTGCAAACTAACGTTGTAGGTCCTCCAGCTAACAGTACATTCATAAGTGGGTTATTTGATGAAGTTACTTTAAATAATGTTGTTAATACATATATGGGTGAGACCAATGAAAACTAATTATCAAAAAATATTAGATGAAATTATTGATAATTTAGAAGAAAGACCTACATTATTACTCCATGCTTGTTGTGGTGTATGTAGTAGTTATGTGTTAGAATATTTAACTAGACATTTTGATATAACAATTTTATATTACAATCCAAATATATATCCAGAAGCGGAATATATAAAACGTTTAAATACCCAAAAAGAAATAATTGAAAAAATGGTACCAACTGTAAAATTAATGGAAATCGGGTATGACGATAAAACATTTAATAAAACAGTAGTAGGTTTAGAAAATGAACCAGAAGGCGGAGCTAGGTGTAATAAATGCTTTTATTTAAGATTAGAACAAACAGCTAAAATCGCTAAAGAACAAAATTTTGATTATTTTTGTACCACCTTGTCAGTAAGTCCTTATAAAAATTCGAGTAAATTAAATGAAATAGGTAAACTATTAGAACAAATTTATAATGTAAAATATTTATATTCTGATTTTAAGAAAAAAGAAGGATATAAACGAAGTACTGAACTAGCAAAATACTATAATTTATATAGGCAAGACTACTGTGGATGTCAGTATTCATTAGAAGAAACTTTAAATAAAAACTAAAGTTTTTTCTTTTCGACAAAATACGACATATTATGTTCTAAAATCATGTATTTGTGCTATACTAAAAGTGGTGAGATGGTATGAAACATGGACGTAAAATAAACAAAAAGAAAATTATTATTTTAACAATAATCGCTTTAATATTTTTAGTATTAGCAATTGTTATTTTCACGCCACCAAAAGTTGAATTAAAAAATCATGAAATACCTTATGGTCAAAAATCCCAAGAAAAAGATTTTAAATTAACTAGATTTGGTAAAGACTATACCGATAAAGTAAAAGTAATTAGTAAAGTAAAAACCGATAAATTAGGATCATACGAAATCACTTACAAAGTTAAAATAGGATTAATTGAATTTACCAAAAAAGAAATAATTAAAGTTATCGATGATGAAAAACCAGTAATTACATTAAATGGTGAAGAAAAAACCTATGTGTGTCCAAATACTCAATATAAAGATGAAGGCGCAACAGCTAAAGATAATTATGATGGTGATTTAACTAAAAAAATAAAAGCTAAAACCTCTAAAGAAAAAGTTACATACATTGTCAAAGATTCTTCAAATAATGAAGCTAAAAAAATACGTACTTTAATTTTTGATGATAAAGAGGGACCGACCGTTAATTTAAAAGGCAACAAAACTGAAATTATATCAGTAGGGGATAACTACATTGATAGTGGAGCCACTGCTACTGATAATTGTGATGGAGAGATAAGCACTAAATTAGTTATGAGTGGTAAAGTTGATACTAGTAAAATAGGAACATATAATATAACTTATAGTGCGGTTGATAGTAAAAATAATCAAGGAAGTGCAACTAGAGTAGTTACGGTTAAAAATAAAGTTGTTGCTAATGGACGAGCTAAAACAATTTATTTAACTTTTGATGATGGTCCAAGCGGTGATATGACACCTAAATTTTTAGATATTTTAAAAAGTGAGGGTGTTAAAGGAACTTTCTTTGTAATTAATCATGATAGCAGTACAGATTATTTAATCAAACGAGCATATAATGAAGGCCATACAATCGGACTGCATTCATATACTCATAATTATTCTAAAGTATACGCCAGTGATACTTCTTATTTTAACGATCTTAAAGCTATTGAAAATAAAGTGTTTAATTTAACTGGATATCGTTCAAAAATAATTAGATTTCCAGGTGGTAGTTCTAACACCGTAAGTAAACATTATAGTACAGGCATTATGACAAGGTTATCAAAAGAAGTAGAAAATAGAGGATATATCAATTTCGATTGGAATGTGACTTCTGGCGATGCAGGAGGAACCACAGATCCAAATCAAATATACAAAAATATTACTAGTAATTTAACTAGTGGTGCTAGTATCGTCTTAATGCATGATAGGGCTGGTAATACAGGAAGCTTAAATGCTTTACGAAGAGTTATTCAATATGGTAAACAAAACGGCTATACTTTTGCTGCTTTAACACCATCTACTACGCCATATCATCATCATATTAATAATTAAGCCAGGACTGGCTTTTTTTGTTTAAAATATGATATAATAAGACTGGGTGGGAGTATGGAAGTTAAAAAGAAAAAATGCATAATTACAATAGTTATTTCAACTGCTTTGGTAATTTTCTTTATCTTTATTTCATTTGGCCAAAAACCAGAAATAGTAAAAGTAGGGGAGATACCAAAGGCTTTTAACTTTCCAAATAATAATTTACCAATTATGACTCCGAAAACAAAACAAGAAAGAGAAAATGCAATTCCTTCAGTTGTTTCTGAAAATACAATTTATTTAACCTTTGATGATGGTCCTAGTACCGTTACTAATAAAATACTAGATATATTAAAAAATAATAATGTTCCGGCAACTTTCTTTGTTATGGGCACTCATATATATGATTATCAAGACACCATTAGAAGAGAGTATCAAGATGGTCATACTGTCGCCCTTCATACAAATACCCATAATTATCAATATGTTTATACCCATGAAAATAATTATTTTGAAGATTTAAATTCAATTAATAATAAAGTTTATGAAATAACTGGTCATCGTTCACATATCGTCAGATTTCCAGGTGGTAGTTCTAACACCGTAAGTAAAAAATATAATCCTGGCGTGGTTACAAGAATTGCTAATGAATTAATTAAAAACGATTATTTTTACTTCGATTGGAATGCTGATTCAGGCGATGCTTCAGGTAAATTAAATGCCGAACAGATATATCATAATACAACTTTAAATTTAAAACCAGGCACCAATATTGTCTTAATGCATGATACAAATGCTAAGCAAAGTACTGCTGATGCCTTAGATAGTATTATTAAATATGGAAAAGAAAAAGGCTATACTTTTGCGAGAATTACAAGAGATACCTTACCAATTAAACATCATATTAATAACTAATAATGGGAAATTATGTTAATGTGTTTGTGTATTGTTGACATATTTAATCAAATGGAATATACTTAGAAAGGCTTAATAAGCTTTTTTATTTTATAGGAGGTTACATGAAAAATTTATTTAAATATTTAAAAAAATCAAGATTAGCAGTATTAGCAATATTTATTTTGCTAGTATTTCAAGCATATTGTGACTTAGCGTTACCACAATATACATCAGACATGGTCAATGTTGGGATTCAACAATCGGGAATTAAAGAACCAACACCAACTGCGATAAGAGAAAGTAAATTAAATGACTTGCTTTTATTTGCTGACACTAAAGAAATCGATTTAATTAAGGAAAATTATCAAAAATTAGAAAAAACTGATAAAAACATTGATAAATATCCAGAATTAAAAAAAGAAAGTATCTATGGATTAAAAAATAAAAAAACTGAAGATTTAGAAGATTTAAATACCTTCTTTGAACGTGCTTTAATGATAGATAGTTATTTAACCAATAAAAAAACCAGTGAACCTATTAAAAATTCAATAATAGAAAAAATGCCAAATGGTGAATCTTTAAAAAGTATGGATATAATCCAAATAATTAAAATGATGCCTAAAGATTCATTAGACACAATGTTATCAGAAGTAAATAAAAAAATCGAAAAAACTGATGAAAACATTTTAAGGCAAGGCGCTATTTTGTTAGTAAAAAATGAATACAAAGCTATCGGCATTGACACTGATCAATTACAAACAAACTTTGTTTTATCAACCGGTGGTTTAATGCTTTTAGTTGCTTTAATTAGTATGGGATTAACAATTTTAGTCGCTTACTTAGCTGCCAAAGTATCAGCAACATTATGTAAGGATTTGCGTTCTTCGGTTTTTGGTAAAGTACTAGGATTTTCTTCAACTGAGTTTAAGCAATATTCAACTGCATCTTTAATTACAAGAAGCACTAATGATATTCAACAAATCGGAATGTTAACAGTAATGTTACTACGTATTGTCTTCTATGCACCAATTATGGCCATTGGAGGGGTTTTAAAAGTATTACAAACAAATACCTCAATGACTTGGATAATTGCCTTAGCAGTAGCTGTTATCTTCTTCCTAGTTATGATGTTATTCATAGTAGCAATGCCTAAATTCAAAATCATTCAAAAATTAGTAGATAAAGTTAACTTAGTATCAAGAGAGACCTTATCAGGCCTAAGTGTTATCAGAGCATTCAGTCGTGAAAAACACGAAGAAAAAAGATTTGATAAAGCTAATACTGATTTAACTAAAACCAATTTATTCGTTAACCGTACTATGGCATTAATGATGCCAGTAATGATGTTAACAATGAATGTTATTATGGTATTAATCGTTTGGATTGGTGCTGGCTATATCGATGATGGTGCGATGCAAGTAGGGGACATGATGGCCTTTATGCAATACGCTATGGAAATAGTAATGTCATTCTTAATGATTTCAATGGTTTCAGTAGTATTACCTCGTGCGGTAGTATCTTTAAACCGTGTTAATGAAGTAATAACTACTAAAGATGTTATTATTGATCCTAAAAATCCAAAAGAATTTAACCCTAATAAAAAAGGATATGTCGAATTTAAAAATGTAAGTTTCCGTTACCCTGACGCTGATTATGATGTTATTACTGATATTAGTTTTACTGCTAAGCCTGGTGAAACAACTGCATTAATTGGATCGACAGGATCTGGAAAAAGTACTGTTATTAATTTAATTCCACGTTTCTTTGACGTTAGTGACGGACAAATATTAGTGGATGGCGTCAATATTAAAGATGTTACCATGCATAGTTTAAGAGCTAAAATAGGGTTTGTCCCACAAACAGGAATTTTATTCTCCGGTGATATAAAATCAAATATTACTTATGGTAATAATAATGCAACAACTGATGAAATTAATCAAGCTTTAAAAATATCACAATCCCAAGAATTTGTCAGTAAACTAACCAATGGGGTTGAATCATCAATTTCTCAAGGTGGTAAAAATGTTTCAGGGGGTCAAAGACAAAGATTATCAATTGCTAGAGCTATTGCTACTAATCCAGATATATTTATCTTCGATGATAGTTTTTCAGCTTTAGACTTTAAAACCGATTCATTATTAAGACACGATTTAAAAGAAATTACTAAAGATAAAACGGTTATTATCGTCGCACAACGTATTAGTACAATCATGACTGCTGAACAAATTATTGTTTTAGATGAAGGAAAAATTATCGATAAAGGTACCCACGCGGAATTAATGAAAAACTGTGACGTTTATAAACAAATCGCATTATCACAATTATCAAAGGAGGAGATATAAGATGAGTAAACAATCAACTCCAAAAGGTCCAATGGGACCAGGACCAAGTATGACTACTGAAAAAGCAAAAGACTTTAAGGGAACTTTAAAACGTTTATTTAAAAGCGTCGGTAAGTATAAAGTTGCTTTAGCCTTTGTAGTTATCTTTGCAATCGGTAGTGTTATATTCAATATATTTGGGCCTAAAATTTTAGGTAATGCTACTACCGAAATATTCAATGGTTTAATTAGTAAAGTATCAGGTGGAACCGGAATAGATTTTGAAAAACTAGGAGGTATTTTACTTTTCTTAGTGGGTTTATATCTAGTAAGTGCTTTATTCAACTTTATTCAAGGTTATATTATGAGTGGAGTATCACAAAAATATTCTTATCAATTAAGAAAACAAATTGATGCAAAAATTCATAAATTACCAATAAAATATTTTGATAAACAACAATCAGGAGATATTTTATCAAGAATTACCAATGACGTTGATACCATAAGTACCAACTTAAATCAATCGTTAACGCAATTAATATCATCAATAACTATGATGATTGGTGTTTTAGTTATGATGTTATCAATTAGCGGTATTATGACTTTAGCTGCATTAGCAATCATTCCAATAGTTTTTATAATAATGATGCTTATTGTTAAAAAGTCACAAAAATACTTTATAACTCAACAAAAATATTTAGGTAAAATTAATGGTCATATCGAAGAAACATACGGTGGCCATAATATCGTTAAAGCTTTCAATGGCGAAAAAGCAGCTAGTGACGAATTTACTGAATTAAATGACACATTATATGAATCAGGTTGGAAGAGTCAGTTCTTATCAGGAATGATGATGCCAATGATGAAATTCATCGGTAACTTAGGTTATGTTATCGTTGTTATTTTAGGGGGATTCCTAGTTGTTAAAAACAAATTGGAAGTGGGATCAATCGTTTCATTTACCCAATATATTAGAAACTTTACCCAACCCATTGCCCAAGTATCACAAATCGCCAATTTAATTCAAGCGATGATTGCTGCCAGTGAAAGAGTATTCGAATTCTTAGATGAAGAAGAAGAACCTGCTGATATTAAAAATGCAATTAATGCGGATAAAGTAATTGGGAATGTATCATTTGACCATGTTGCATTTGGTTACAATGAAGATAAAATGGTTATTAAAGACTTTAATGCCAATATTAAAGCCGGAACCAAGGTTGCAATAGTTGGACCAACCGGAGCCGGAAAAACTACTTTAGTTAAATTATTAATGCGTTTCTATGACATTAATAAAGGTGAAATAAAAGTAGACGATGTTAATATCAAAGACTATAAACGTAATGAACTAAGAAGTAGTTTTGGGATGGTTCTTCAAGATACTTGGTTATTTAGTGGTAGTATTGAAGACAATATAAAATATAGTAAACTGGAAGCCACTCATGAAGAAGTAATTGAAGCTGCAAAAGCCGCCCATATCGATCACTATATAAAAACTTTACCAGAAGGGTATAAAATGGAAATCAACGAAGAATCAAGTAATATTTCTTCTGGTCAAAAACAATTACTCACTATTGCTAGAGTTATTTTAGCAGATCCTGAAATTTTAATTTTAGATGAAGCTACCAGTAGTGTCGATACAAGAACAGAAATATTAATTCAAAAAGCCATGGATAATTTAATGGAAGGGCGTACTAGTTTTATAATCGCTCATCGTCTTTCAACAATTAAAAATGCTGATTTAATTTTAGTTCTTAATGAAGGCGATATTGTCGAACAAGGTAATCACGAAGAATTACTTAAAAAAGGTGGATTTTATTCAAAATTATATAATTCACAATTTGAAGAATAAACTATACACAAAGTTGACACGAATAAAGATATAGTGTATAATTTAAATGTTGTCAATTGGAGGGGAAATCATGAATCAATTTGATGAAAAGATACTTAGATACCAACAATTAAATGCAATTAAAGATTATCAAAACGGATTAATTTCTGAATCTGATTTAATGAATATAATTAATAATTATGAAGTTCCGGTTGAACCAAAAGTTTTACTTCCAGTACGATATAGTATTGATCCAGTAATAACTTCAAAAGAATTAGATAAAAAAGCACCTTGTGTTGTAGTTAAACCAGATTTTAACAAAGCAAAGAACATCGAAGCTACCCACACTGAAGAATGTACAATAGTTAATATTGATATTCCAAGTGAAGAACAAACAAATGATAAACAATTAATTAAAGAAGCCGCTTAGGCTTTTTTTATAGGAGAGAGTATGATAATAATAGATGCCGATGCATGTCCTAGTATAAAACTAATTGAAGAAACAGCCAAAAAACATGAAATAAATGTTTTACTTTGTGTTGATATGAATCATGTTTTAAATTCAGATTATAGTGAAATAAAATATATAACACCGGGCACCAATAGTGTCGATAATTACATAGCTAATATTGTAAAACCCAATGATATTGTCATTACTGGTGACTACGGAGTTGCTACTACAACATTAGCCAAAAAAGCTTATGCAATAAGTACAAAAGGCCTGATATATGATAACTCTAATATTGATAGTTTAATGTTTATGCGTCACATGAATAGTAAAATGCGAAACCAAAAGATAAAAATAAAAGGTCCTAAAAAAAGGACTAAAGATGATGATGTCAATTTAATAAATAATTTAGAAATATTAATTGAGAAAGTATTAAATAAATGATATAATGAATAAGTATTTATTATAAGATGGAGGAGATTTATGTTACTTATATACTTAATATTAGGAATTATTCAAGGTTTTACTGAGCCAATACCAGTATCATCGAGTGGTCACTTAGTTATTTTCAAAAATATTTTTGATGTAGAAGCTTTAAAAGATTTAAACTTTGAAATTTTTTCAAACTTTGGTAGTTTTATTGCTATCGTAATCATTTTTAGAAAAGATATAGCTAAACTATTTAAAGATTTTGTTTTATATATTAAAACTAGAAAAGAAGAATACAAAAGCGGCTTTAAATATGTCTTATTAGTAGCAATAGGTACTATTCCAGCCGGATTAGTCGGTTTTATAGCTAAAAACTTTATTAGTGAACATTTAAGCAATGTTAAATTAATTGGATTCGCCTTATTAATTACGGCTTTATTCTTATTCTTAATTAGGAAAATGAAAGGTAAGAAAGAAGATGACCAAATAACTTGGATAGACGCTGTTAAAATTGGTTTATTCCAAGTAGTAGCATTATTCCCTGGTATTAGTAGAAGTGGTGCTACTTTAGTTGGAGGTATGTATTCAGGATTAAAGAGAGAAACGGCCTTTAAATTTTCATTTATGTTATATATTCCAATCTCTTTAGCAACAATGGCGCTAGGTGTTAAAGATGTTGTTGAGACAGGAATTGAAACAAGTTTATTAATTAATTATATAGTAGGGGCAGTAGCTGCTTGCATTATCACATATTTTGCTACTAAATGGTTTAAAGATGTTATGCTTAAAGGTAAACTTATTTACTTTGTAATTTACTGTTTATTAGCAGGATCTTTAGTAATATTATTCTTATAAAAAATCAATATATAACTATTGATTTTTTTCTTTTACCATGGTTTTTATATTTTCAATACCTTCAGTTGCTTCTACGGACTTGTTATTATATAAAACTGTCTTTTCAACGGGAAGTATTATTTTAGAACCATCCGTTAATTTTAAACTATAAAAATTAGTCTCTAGAGAAAGATAATATTCTCCCGTAATTTCCCAATCATAATATCCATCATCTGTTACATATAAAGCGTGGTTGGCCTTATCTAAATCATCTGCAGTTTGATCAACCGTTGTTTCACTTGTTGTATCAGTGTTACTTTCATTATTACTACATCCAGCAAGTCCTCCCATTGTTAAAGCACCTGCTAGAGAAATGGCAATTAAGTCATGTTTAACATTATTATCAATTTTAAGCATAAATTCATCTCCTTTTTGATGAACTATATTATATCACATTATCATAATAATTCAACTTTAAAATCTTTCACCAAAAAATCACAGTTTTATTGTATAATTATAACAGGAGGAATTATTATGAAGTTATTGATTGTTGATGATGAAAAATTAATTAGAGACGTTATAAAAGAATACGCTTCGGTTGAAGGCTTTGAAACAGTTGAAGCTGAAAACGGAGAACAAGCTTTAAACATAATTCAAAATGAAGACATTGGTTTAATTGTCTTAGATGTCATGATGCCTAAAATGGATGGTCTTACTTTTTTAAAACAAATGAAAAAAACAAAAAACATTCCGGTTATTATTCTGTCAGCTAGAACTGAAGAATATGATAAACTAACTGGATTTGATTTAGGGACAGATGACTATTTAACTAAACCATTCAGTCCTAAAGAATTAATTGCTAGAATAAAAGCCATTTTAAAGCGAACTGGCACTAATTTAGATGAAATATATACCTATGAAGATTTGAAAATAGATTATAATGCCCATAGTGTATATTTAAAAACTAAAGAGTTAAAATTAACACCTAAAGAATATGAATTACTTTGTTATCTTGTTCAAAATGAAAACATTGCTTTATCAAGAGAACAACTATTAAGTAAATTATGGGGCTACGACTTTTTTGGCGATGACAGAACTGTCGATACCCATATTAAAATGCTTAGAAATAATTTAGATAAATATCGTGATTTAATTATTACTGTTCGTGGAGTAGGATATAAATATGTTACCACTAAAAACTAAAATAGTTGATATCTATAATAAAGTAAAAACATTCTTTAAAGATAAATTTAAAAAAAATAGTTTAGCAACTAATATCTGGGTTTTCTTAATCATATTTTCTGTAATTATTTTAGCGTTTCTATGGATATTCCAAATAGTATTCTTTGATAGTTATTATAAATATTATAAAACTAAAGAATTAAATAGTGCGGTTAAAGATTTAAAAAGAGAATACGCTACTAGTGAAGTAATTTCTTTAGATAGTATTGCTATGAAAAATAATGTCTGTATTGAAATATATGATGATACTAATGACCAATATAACGCTACTAACTTTAATCAAGGATGTATGGAATTTGGTAATCATAATTTTGAAGTTAAACAAGATTTTTTAAATAGTGATTCTAATGAAAAACAGTATACTTTAATTAACAATCGATTTAAAAATAAAACTTTAATAACCGCCTTAAAACTCGACAATAACACTTACGCCTTTATAAACGCTTCCCTAGTTCCAATGGACGGGGCGACTAAAATATTGCAAAGTCAATTATTTTATGTAACCTTTGTCGTTCTAATTTTATCTTTTATAATAGGGTATTTTATTTCTAAAAAGTTATCAAATCCAATTATAAAAATAAGTAAAGATGCCGGTAAATTGGCTGAAGGAAATTACAATGTTGTTTTTTCCACTAAAGAGGACATTTTTGAGATAAATGAACTAGTTGATACTCTTAACTATACTAGAACAGAATTATCCAAGACAGATGAATTAAAACGTGATTTAATGGCTAATGTAAGTCATGATTTAAAAACACCATTAACAATGATAAAAGCCTATGCAGAAATGGTTAGGGATTTAACTTATAAAAATAAAACTAAAAGAGAAGAAAATTTAAATACTATCATTAATGAAACAGATAGATTAAATTTATTAGTTAATGATATATTAGATTTATCAGCGCTTCAAACTAATAGTCAAAATCTAAAATTAGAAGAATTCGATTTAGTTACCTTAGCAAATCAAATTATCAAACGTTTTGCTATTTTAACTGAAAACGATAACTATAAATTTATTTTTAATCATCCTAGGAAAGCCCTTATTAAAGCTGATAAAAGAAGGATATACCAGGTGATTTATAATTTGATCAACAACGCTATTAATTATACTGGTAAAGATAAGATAGTAACCATAAATATTATTGAACAAAATAAAACATATTTAGTTGAAATTAAAGATAGTGGTAAAGGTATTGCTGAAAAAGATTTAAAATTAATTTGGGACAAATACTATCATAGTGACAAAAAACATAAACGCAATGAATATGGAACAGGTTTAGGTTTATCGATAGTCAAAAACATATTACAAAATCATAATTGTAAATATGGGGTTAATAGCTCTAAAAAAGGGTCAACATTTTACTTCGAAATAGAAAAAAGATAGAATTTCTATCTTTTTAAATGTCTATCTAAACTCAAAACAACTTGCTTTGTTGTATCGACCAAAGGTCCATTGGCGTCAATTCTTATAACTGGTTCATCGGATAAAGTAAGTAAATGTTCATATCCTTCTTTAGCTTTTGCTAAAGTTTCAAAATTTTCGCTCTTATCTATTTGCTTTGTTTCATGGTCATAAATTCTATTTAAAGAACAGTTAACATTAACATCGAAATAGAAAGTTAAATCGGGATGACTTAAAACCGAATAAGCACAATCTAAAAGTTTAGGTGGTAAAGCTTGGTACGCATAGGCATATGCGAAGTAGCACAGCATATGGCGATCAAATAATATATAATCATATTTGCTTCTTTCCTGTAATTCAATATAAGAATAGTATTTTACAATATGCAAACAGCTATCTGCTTTTAAAACAAGATCCTTTAATTTGCTCATTCCCATATCATTCAAAGGAAAATAAGATAATCTTGCATTAAAAACATTATAACCGTTTTCAGTTAAATAATCATGAACTATATCAAGTTGAGTACTTTTACCACAACCATCAATACCGCAAAAAGCCATAACTTCAGCTTTTTTACTCATAGTAACACCTCTATTAAAATAATAACATTTTTCTAGTATTTGTCAATATTACCAATTAATATGCAATTAAAAAGAAAAAATTACCAAAAAAGAAATCATTAAAGACATTATAAAGAGAATTATGATATAATTAGAATAGATGTAAGCAAGGTGATTAGATGATATATTTACTATATGGAAATAAATCTTTTTCAATAAAACAAGAACTTCAAAATATCGAAAAAGATTTTGATGAAATTAATATTAGCAAATTTGATTTAGAAAACGACTTAATAAAAGATGTTATTGATGACTGTCAAACATTATCAATGTTTTCAAATAAAAAATTAGTAATTTGCGAAAACGCTAATATGTTTACTGGAAGTACTAGTAAAGATAGCGAATTTATTGAAGAATATCTAAAAGAAATAAACCCAGATACAACTTTAATATTTATCATTAATAACGAAAAATTAGATGAAAGAAAAAAAATAACTAAACTAGTTAAAAAAATAGGTACTGTTAAATCATTTAATGAAAACATTAATTCATATAATTTTATTAAAGAAGCTTTTAAAGACTATCAAATAGATAATAACGCAATTAATTTATTTATCGAACGAGTAGGGGAAAACTTAGATATAATAAATAATGAAATTGAAAAAATAAAAATATATAAAGATAATGACAAAGTAATTACTAAAGAAGATATATTAAATTTAACGACAAAAACAGCTAATATAGATATTTTTAAATTAATAGATTGTATAGTTACTAATAACAAAAACAAAGCCTTAGAAATATACTATGATATGTTAAAATTAAATGAGGAACCAATTAAAATAATTATTATGCTAGCTAATCAATTTAGAATTATGTACCAGTCTAAACAATTATTAAAAAAAGGGCTATCAGAAAAAGATATCGCTGGTACCTTAAAAATACATCCTTATAGAGTTAAATTAGCCATTCAAAATAGTAGGCAGTATGATAGTAATATCTTACTACAATATATCTCTGAACTAGCAGATATGGACATAAATATTAAAAGTGGTTTAATCGATAAAAACATTGCTTTAGAATTATTTATATTAAAAAAATAGATACCTTACTTGGTATCTTTTTCGTTCATAAATTCAATTTTATCATAAATTTGTTTCATGTTCATTTCATATTTACTTGTAGTTTTTGGATTATAATATTTTCTCGAGGCTAATTCATCAGGTAAATACTGTTGTTTAACAAAACTGCCTTTATAACTATGCGGATATTTATAATCTTTAGAATTTGTTTTTAAATGATTAGGCACTTTACCAACATTACCTTTTCTAACATCATTAATGGCTGCATTTAAAGCTTCATATGCACTGTTTGATTTTGGTGATAAAGCCATATCAACAACTAAAGTGGCTATTGGAATACGCGCCTCTGGTAGCCCAATTCGTTCGCAAGTATTAATACAAGCATTAAGTCTTGGACCAATTGAAGGATTAGCTAAGCCAATGTCTTCATAAGCAATGACACTTAGGCGTCTAAATATAATATCCATATCTTCCGCTTCTAAAAGGCGAGCTAAATAATGCAAAGCAGCATTAACATCACTACCTCTAATTGATTTTTGTAAAGCACTTATAACATCATAATATCCATCATCATTTTTATCGATATATAAATTAGGCTTATTATTTATTTTTTTAATCGCTTCTAAATCAATTTTAAAATCACTTGATGAATAATAAGCTACTTCCAATAAGTTATAAGCAAAACGTAAATCACCACCTGCTAAGGAAGCAATGTAATCTAACGCATCATCAGTAATATCAATTTTATCTAAATGCGATAGGCCTTTACTCAAACCATCTTTAATATCTTCAGCTGTAAGCATTTTAAGTTCAAATAATTGGCATCTACTTCTAATTGCTGGATTAATGGAATGATACGGATTAGCAGTGGTCATTCCGATTAAAGTAATAATTCCATTTTCTAAATAGGGGAGTAATAAATCTTGTTTATCTTTATTCAAACGATGAATTTCATCCATGATTAAAACAAAGTTATCAATGCCTTTGGCCCGCATAACCATTTCATCAAAATCTTTTTTACTATTAATAACAGCATTTAAAAAACCATAGTTTAATTCCAACTCATTTATTAAAGTATACGCTAAAGTGGTTTTACCAGTCCCACAAGGACCATATAAAATCATTGAAAATAACTTTTTATTTTTAACTAAATTATAAAGGACCATTCCCTCGTCCACCAAATGTTTTTGACCGATAATATCGCTTAAATTATTTGGCCTTATTAAATCTGCTAAAGGTTTCATTTGCATCACCACTTAAATTATACCATTTTCCTGACATAACATAAACAATAAGTTGTTTTTAAAGCAATATTTTGATAAAATTAAAGTAGGGTGGTTCGATGAGAGAATATGAATCAAAGATTGATGAATTCGAATGTTACTTATTATTGGAAAGAAAGTATAGTAAAAACACTACTAGCTCTTATCGTAACGATTTAGAAAAATTTATGAATTATTTTGCTGATAAAAAATCTTTAAAATATTTAGAAGGATCAGATATAAAAGAATATATTCAGTTTCTAAGCAAAGATATTGGGGCCAAAAGTGTTGCGCGAACTATCAGTACTCTAAAAAGTTTCTATAAATACCTATTAATTGATAAATATGTAAAAGCAAATCCCCTTACTAATATCGCCCACCCTAAAATAAGAAAAGATTTACCTAAAGTCCTTTCTGAAGAAGAAGTTGATAGATTATTAAATATGCCTTTAGTTGATTGTTATAGCTACCGTAATAAAGCCATGTTAGAACTAATGTATAGCAGCGGTCTTAGAGTAAGCGAATTAATTAACTTAAAGGTCATTGATGTGGATTTAGATATGGCATTAGTGCGAATATTTGGTAAAGGATCAAAAGAAAGAATTATTCCTTTAGGTGATTATGCACTGTCAGCTTTAAAAGAATATATAATATATCACCGTCCAAGCTTACTTAAAAACAAAACGTCAGATTATTTATTTTTAAGTAGTAGAGGTGATAAAATGTCAAGACAGGCATTTTTCAGAATTTTACAAAAATTAGCAGTTACTCAAAATATTAAAACTGAATTCTCACCA
Organism: uncultured Muribaculaceae bacterium; assembly: GCA_964538005.1. Lineage (GTDB taxonomy): Bacteria > Bacillota_I > Bacilli_A > RF39 > UBA660 > Coprosoma. Next base: position 3,243 of record CAZIDO010000010.1, on the reverse strand, counting down.
CATACCTTAAGGCATTCGTTTGCAACTCATTTACTAAAGCATGGTGCTGACTTACGAAGCATTCAGGAATTATTAGGTCACAGCGATATTTCTTCAACCCAAATATATACCCATATAACTAATGAAAAATTACATCAAAATTATACAGAACATCACCCTCATGGAAAGTAGGAATAATATGAATAAATATATGGAAGAGGCTATTAGAGCTTCGAAAAAGAATGGTGAAAACAATTATAAAAATGGAGGACCATTCGGAGCAGTTATTGTTAAAGATAATAAAATTTTAGCCGTAAGTTCAAATCGTGTTTTAACATCTAAAGATCCAACCGCACATGCTGAAATAAATGCAATTAGAAAAGCAGGTCAAGCATTAAATACCTCTGATTTAAGCGGATGCGTTTTATATACTAGTTGCTACCCATGTCCAATGTGTTTAGCAGCTATTTTATGGTCAAACATTAAAGAAGTATACTATGGTAATACTAAAGAAGACGCTAATGAAATTGGGTTTCGTGACGACGCATTTTATGAAATGTTGAAAGACATCAACAACAACGAAGCAATTAAATTAATTTGTATCGAGCATGATAAAGCCTACGAGGTTTTCGAGGAGTTTAAAAACATTGGGGGACCATTATATTAGGAGGACTAGGTATGTTTTGGAATAAAGAAAATTATCAAAGATTAATCGATTACATGTTAGAAAATGCCGATATTAAATATCGTGATTTTCAAGCAAAAATAATTAAAGATGATAATGTAAATCTAATTGGTATTAGAATTCCCGATTTAAAAAAGATTGCTAAATTTATTAGCAAAAATGATTATATGGAATTCATAAAATTAAATAGGCATGAATTTTATGAAGAAAACGTATTACATGGTTTAATTTTAGGTTATATTAAAGTTCCCACTGATGAACTATTAAAACTAGTTGATGAATTTATTCCTTATATTGATAACTGGGCTACTAATGATATAACAGATAGTAATTTAAAAGCTTTTAAGACAATAGATGTTTCCCATGTTTTAAATTATGTTAAAAGTTCAAATCCTTGGGAAGTTAGATTTGGATTTACTTTATTATTAAGCCATTATGTTACTGAATGTAACTTGGATATTATATTTAAAGCCTGTAATGATAATAAAAAAACCGATTACTATGTGGGGATGGCAATCGCGTGGTTATTATCAGTCTGTTATATAAAACATCCGAAAAAAACTAAAGCATATTTGTTAAAGAATGACTTAGAAAAATTTACATTGAATAAAACAATTAGTAAAATATGCGACTCATACCGCGTTCCCAAAGAAACTAAAAATGAATTGAAAAAATTAAGAAAATAGGAGAATTAACATGATAGATATTTTTATAGATACAACCATTGATGGACTAAAATTATTACCTTTTTTATTTGTGGCGTTTTTAATTATTGAATTAATTGAGCATAAGCTAAGTGATAAAAGTAAAAAAACAATTGAAAAGTCTGGTAAATTAGGACCAATTATAGGGAGTATATTAGGCGTAGTCCCACAATGTGGTTTTTCAGTTATTGCTACTAATTTATATGTAACCAGAATTATTACTTTAGGAACATTGATAGCAGTTTATTTATCAACTAGTGATGAAATGTTACCAATTTTATTAGCACATGGAGCTAGTGCCAGTAGTATTTTAGGGCTTCTTGGTATTAAATTGTTAGTTGGTATTATTTTTGGTATTATTATTGATTTAATTGTTAAGAAGAAAGAAGATACTAATTATCACATATGCGAAGATGATCACTGTCACTGTGAAAAAGGGATAATAAAACCAGTATTAATTCATACTTTTAAAATATTTATTTTCATTTATGTTGTAACTTTTATTTTAAATAGTTTGTTTTATTTCGTTGGTGAGGAATTTTTAGAAAACTTCTTCAAAGAAAATAATTGGTTTACGCCGTTTATCACGGGAGTAATTGGATTAATACCTAACTGTGCAGCAAGTGTTATTTTAACAGAATTATATTTAAACAATGTTCTTACTTTAGCACCAGTAATAACTGGATTATTAGTATCTAGTGGTGTTGCTATTTTAGTATTATTTAAATCAAATAAAAATCTAAAAGAAAATATTAAAATTGTCACTTTATTGTATATAATAGGGGTCAGCGTTGGACTGCTTATTGAATTAATAAATTTCATAGTATGATTATTCATACTTTTTTTATTTAAAAAGGCATAAACATTAATAGGTGATGAGTATGGACAACATCTTTTTAGCCTTTATTTTGACTTTTATAGCAGGCTTGTCTACTTTGATAGGTTCTCTTTTTGTTTTTATTAAAGGAAATACTGAAAATTTAACCAAATATGCTTTAGCGTTTGCCGCTGGAGTTATGGTTTGTGTATCATTAACTGATTTATTGCCTGAGGGAATCTCACTTTTAACTAAGTGTAATAGGGGAGTAGGATTTATGCTCGTCCTAGTGTTTGTTATATTTGGAATGTTAATTTCTAGTTTAATTGATAAGTTTATTCCGGAAAATCATGATAAATTATATGATAAAAAACTTTATAAAATAGGAATTTTTTCCATGATTGCCATTATTATTCATAATATTCCAGAGGGGATAGCTACTTTTTTATCAACAAGTACTAATTTAACTCTAGGAATTGCCTTAACTGTCGCTATAGCGCTCCATAACATCCCAGAAGGGATAAGTATCTCAGTTCCGGTTTACCACGCCACTAAAAGCCGTAAAAAAGCTATTTTATTTACATTTATATCTGGTATGTCTGAGCCACTAGGTGCTGTATTAGCATTTCTGTTTTTAAAACCAATTATGAGCGATGCTATCATGGGAAGTATGTTAGCGCTTATAGCCGGTATTATGGTACATATAGGAATGTTAAAATTATTTCCAACAGCAATGAATTATCCAAACAAAAAGAAGACTTTTATCTTCTTTATAATCGGCATTATATTTATGTTAACTAGTCACCTATTAATGCATGGGCATTAAAGTAGGGGAGTTTATTTAGTTTTTTTATCAATTAAATAGCAAACGTACCCAAGTGCGCTGATAACTAACAATACATATAATATTTGTAGCCCATAATTAATTTCAGAAGTCAGAATTGCTATCATTATTCCAACAAATCCCTTCATAATTCTACAGCATACTACAATATAATTATAACACGTATAATGTTGAACATAAAGATTTGAGATTACAAAATTTGAAATTTTTATGT